>JAJFVK010000008.1 GCA_021371795.1 Planctomycetaceae bacterium
TCGATAACTGCAGCGAAAGTTATACAGGCGATTTAAACAATGACTGTACAGTTAATTTTGACGATTTGGCTATTTTCTCTGGTGAGTGGCTGACGTCTGATTTAATTACCCCAATAATTTCCGATTTAAATGGCGATAAAATAGTTAATCTGAAAGACTTCGTACTATTTGCCGAACAATGGCTGCAAATTAGTGAGCCATATATTTTCTTTCCTGTAAGCGATATTGTCTGGCGTGTAGATGACCCTCTTTATAAAGAGCTTTTATCTATAAATCCTGTGGGCATGGCACAGGAAGGCGCGTTCACGTGGGCGCATCTTATGGTGTATGACAACTGCCGTAAAATAGCTAATCAGTTCGGTCTGAAATATGTCTATGAAGATTCCCAGAAAATGAATGCAGAAAATAATCTTATGTACATAGCTAATCAGTATGTCTTTGAGTCTTCGGCGTATAATCTCGCTTATTATGATGATTTATATGGATTACAAAATGTTGTAACCATCGGCGACCTTACTGCTGTTATACCAGATCATGATTATGGCGGTAAAACAAGTCTATTTCCTGACCCTGTAATTAATCAGGCTGTTATGGACAAAGCCGAACATCTGGTTCAAACATCTCCGCAGTGGATATGGGCATTATATACCGGCGATGAAACACATGAAATAACAGATAAGGGTGGAGTAACGACTTTTGCCAGTTCGACAAAGCCGGCTTATATGACTATTGCAGATGCCGAGGTTAAAACACAATATGGCAATGGCGTGTATGGTATTCCTTTGTCGTTAACCGATACCAATCCCTATCGCTGGATAGCTTATCGCAGATGGTTGAATGAAAAGCTTATCAATCGAATGGGTGACGTATATAATATGGTCAAAGCCGAAGAACCTGATATTAAGCTTATTTCCTACGACCCTATAGCGGGGCATCATCCTTATGATTTTAGTACGTGGTATGGTAAATGCGATATTCTGACACATCAACTTTACCCTATACAGGATAAGCATTCTGTGAAATTCGGATTTACCACGAAACTTATAAAAGATATTTCAGGAATCGAAGAAGTATGGCCATGCTTCCATGTTGAAAACTACGCTACGTCTTTTACGCCTGAAGAGGTGCTGGAACTGGTTAGTCAGGCTTTCCGCAATGGCGCAACAGGATTTCACATTTATCCCGCGGATACAATAGGCCTGCGCAGCGGTATAAACTACCTCGCCCATGAATACTACGGTGCGCCGGAACGATGGCAGCTTTTGATGAAGCTGGTTGATGAAGCAAGCAAGATGAATAAACTGCAATTTCCAGAACCAGATTTTGCGGTTATGTATTCCGGCGACACATACGCAAGTCAGGGTTATTATATTAACTCAAGCGGTGTACATTCCGGTGAGGTTGAATACGCATATACATTGCTTGGCCCGAATGCAAAGAGCTGGTTTAAGTTTATCGATGACAATCAGATTGAGAGGCAGTCTGCAAACATCGCTGATTTTAACGCAATTTATATTCCATTCGCCAAGTATGAAAGAGAATCTACGATACAGAAGCTCCAGCAGTATGTGTCTAATGGCGGAACTTTAATTTCAACTGACCCTGAAATATTCAGCTATAATGCATGGGGTAATTCGATGGCCAGTTATCGTTCCACTATTTTCGGTGTAACATTAAACGGAACACAATCCGTTTCGACGATCAATTATCAAGGCCTTTCAATGCCGGTATATGGCACCGCGTATAATATCAACACAAGCGGTTGTACAGTCCTGGCCACTTTTAACAATGGCAAGCCGGCTATTGTTTCGCATCCGTACGGCTCTGGCAAAGCAATATTCTTTGCGGCCAATCCCTTTGCCTCAAGTTCCGTAATAAGCAGCGAAAGCTGGATTAGTTTTTTCAAGAGCTTCCAAACATATTTAGACCTGCGAACCGACCAGGATATCTGGCGATTCAGATTTCCATATTCTTTGGTTAAGCCGGTGGCAAAACCTAATGGCCAGTGTCTTACGAACAACTACATTTTCTGGCAGGGATTTGCGCCGATTAACATATTAAATCTGAATACGGGCGGTACCTATAAATACAGTCTGGCTCCAGATACGTATGCGGATATTAGCGGAGCCGACATAGAAATTCCGTTTAGTTCCGGCAAACTTACCAATAGACGGTCAGCCACGGGTTCGGCCAATAGTCTGGCCCTTGGTAAAAGCCTTTACTCGGACTGGATAGTGCGATATTCAGCTTCATCGCTGTCTGCATTTACAATCACATTTGATTTGAAGCAATCCTATCCGATAGGTAAAGTAAAACTGTTCACTGCGGGACAGTTACCTAAATTAGACCTTTACGGCTCTAATAATGGCACGGACTGGCAGAAACTGAATGAGACCGGAGGCCCGGTTGCAAATTCATCTGACGTCCTTGATACAACTTTAGACGGCAATGGTCAGTCCTGCAGATATTTGAGAGTTGATTTCTCGGTGAGGGATAATTTGCTCGGCATATCTGAAGTTGAGATATGGACAAACTGAAAGTGAGGCATTGCTATGCGGGCAGTCGTCAAAGGTTTCTTGACATTACCCTGTACTTCCAATGATATATCTGTGATTATGTCGATGTCTGATGCCTAACGCAGAAATTAATATTTATACTTTTCGTTGAATTGGAGTGAAAATGAAATTATCGACATTGTCTGGCATTGCAATTAGCATCGCATCATTATTTCTGTTAACGTCGTGCAGCAACTCACAAATTCGCAGCAGTTCAGATGCGCAAACCATTACTGTCAATGGGAAAATATATAATCTGGAATGGAATGACGAATTTAACGGTACTAAACTTGATACTTCAAAATGGGGCTATCGACTTGGAAATCGCAGAACCGGTTTCTGGGTTGAAGACGCAGTTCGACTTGATGGCAAGGGTAATTTAAACCTGGTTACTTATGAAAAAGATGGACAACATTACTCTGGTGCCATCGAAACCTTTAAAACCTATATGACGCGTTATGGATATTTTGAAATTAGGTGCAAGTTAAACAATAAGGAAGGACACTGGCCTTCATTCTGGATTCAAACACCAACCTTCCGCAAATTCCAGAACGATCCAGGTAAAGGCGGTGCAGAAATCGACATCATGGAATATTGGGTGCAATCGCCGGAAAAAATCCATAATTCGGTACACTGGAATGGTTTGGATGACGAACTAAATACGCGTACAAAAGCTTCGGACATACCAAATCTAAACAAAGGATTCCACACCATCGGCCTTGAATGGACGCCAAATGAATATATTTTCTATGTTGACGGTAAAGAAATTTTTAGAGTTGAAGAAGGAATTTCACACATAGAAGAATTTATGATACTAAGCGATGAATGGCCTGGCGAGATAACAAAAACAAAGTTGCCCGACAAATTTATCGTAGATTATGTCAGGGTCTATAAAGCAGAAAAATAAAGTATCTGTTCATCTGCAAGCATTCAACGCGTATGTTGAAAAGCTAAAATGCGGGTTAAATTGGAATTTTATAAATATGAATAATTTTAGAAAAGTTGTTTTTTTGCTTATGGTTTCGAGTGTTGTTTTCCCCAGTTTTGCCTTGGGCGCCTTGAAAAAAAAGAGTGTGAATTCCTATAATTTTATAAACATTGGTCATCTTGATTACGGTTCCAATGACAATCAAATCGGGCTTCTTCTGGAGCCCGGTGTTCCTCCCACAGGCCCAGAATCATTCTGGATTGACGATAATGGCCGGATTTATGTCTGTGATACCGCAAATAAAAAGATCAAATTTTTTTCTGCCAAAGGCGAATTTATAGACCAGGTGTCCGTTAATTTTAAGTGCAATGATGTGGCTGTTGATGACCAAAACAATATCTTTGTTATGGACCGTGCCAGAAAGCTAATCCACTGTTTTTCTATGAAACAATTGCTTTCTGTCATAGCTGTTGATAAATCCCTGATATCTAACACTAACCTTCTGAATATCTCCGACGGCAAGCTTGAAATAATCACCAATGACCAGGAAAGATATCTTATGTGCGAGCCCGAGGGGTTCAGCCTTCTCGATGCCGAAAAAAATAATGGCAATTCGAAGGATAAAGTGATTTTAAGAAAACCTATAGTAAGAAAAAATAATTCAAGGTTAAGTCTTAAAAGAACTAATGACCGAAAGTTAGAAATAACCTTTTTGGATGACGATTCCAATTCTCATAAAGCCCTTCGTAAAAAAACTCCCGGCAAAACTGTCCTTCCGGCAAGCGATGTGGTTTCTTCGACCCTTTTAGGCAGCGACCAGACAGGTAACTGCTATATTCAGGTAGAACAGATTGCAGGTTCTGGTTTTGGCATAAATCTTTGTGTATATATTCTCGATTCCGAAGGGAAAACTAATTGCGTAATAGACAAAATACCTAATAACTATTGGACTTATACCGCCAAGCTCCTTCAAGTTAATGGAAAAGGTGACATTTATCAACTTTTGCCGACCGAGCAGGGCATAGAGATCAATTGCTGGAAGCGAAGCAAGTAGGATGTACGATATGATTATACTGCCAAATAAGACCATTTGCCGTTTATTATTTATTGCTATTGTAATGTTGGGGCTTTCTGCCGGTGATGTGCCGGCCTGGAGCGGCGATGCTTTCACATATATAACACGAGAACAGATAGTCAGTAAAGCACAGGAAATGATTAATTACACCTGGAGTCCATTGCGCGGCATTCGGAACAGGCGTTCTACGGACAATAATTATTGGTATAATTTTTATTCGTATCAGACATATACTGGTATAGCTTATTCATGGAACGCTCCCCAGGAAAATCTGGAGGAGTTTGCAAATCTTATTGAAAACGGAACGGAGTTTCAGGTTGGTGACAACTTATATGTTAATACGCAGTTAAGCCTTAGATCAGGTCCGGGTGTCTCTTTTGATATTCTTGCGAGTGTATCTGCGACTAATACCGTTGAGGTACTCGCCAATGCTGACAATGGAATATGGGTTGATGGTTATCATTGGTGGAATGTGAAATATAATGGCCAAAGCTACTGGTGTGCCGGCGGTTCTGCAAGTACTGATTACCTCTTGAGATATACCGGCTATGGGAACGACTGCTCTGGTTTTGTAAGCATTTGCTGGAAGCTTCCCTCGCGTTACGTTACATGGACATTTGAAGATGATGCTATTGCTGCCGGCGGTTGCGTTGATAGTCTTGGTGATGTTGGCTCATGTGCTTCGGCTAATTTGAAAATCGGCGATGCCTGTAATGATGCTGCCGAACACATTATTCTTTATAAGGAGACTCTGTCTGACGGCAGGATGATGTCAATGGAACAAACACCCACTGTCGCCAGAGAAAGGGTTTGGTACTGGAGTTCGCTTTCGGATTATCGTCCTGTTAGAAGAAGGTTGATAACAGAGCCTACTTTGCCTATGGTTGAAACTCGGGACTGCACTAACCTTACCGCGACTTCGATAACACTAAATGCTGTGATTACTGATTCAGGCAGTTCTACTATCACCAACCGACTTTTTACATGGGCTGCTAATGAGAACGGTACTGACAATGTTGTGACAGATGTACAGGTAAATGGTACAAGCTTTAGTTGCAATATTGCGGGGTTTCAGCCAGATACTGATTACTACTTTAAGGCATGGGTGCGAAACGCTTCCGGCTGGATTAGTACGCCGCCGATTAATTTTAAAACTAAGTGTATGGGCGATTTAAATTCAGATAATAAAGTCAATTTTATTGATTACACCCTGTTAACTATCGATTGGAACAATACTTGCTCTTGTCCTGTTTGGTGTAATGGCGGTGATTTTAATCAGGATGGGCATATTAACATAAACGATTTTCATCTACTAATTCAAAATTGGCTTTCTGGAACAGATAATTTTTAATTAAAACGTATCTGTTCGGTCGTACCTACGGCTAATATCTTCTTGGCTCGGCAATCCTGTAAAACCGTTATTTTAAACCATTTAAGCCTGGTTTTTAAAAATTAAGCCTGGTTTTTAAAAAAAAGACCCAAAATTATCTTATATGAGAGTTGTATGAAAAATTATCCAAACTACGTAATTTTTAAATTTTAGCTTGACAAGACATGGCATAGCATGTACTATAGTGGATGTTTACTGTATTACATATAGCCCTAAATAGAATTCTAAGGGAGGTTAAATGGATTTGGGTTTAGTTCGTTTGGTTGTATCGTTCAATAAAATATTTTATTTTATTTAATTTGGAGGAATTGGAAAATGAAGAAGTCAAATTTTTTACTCGCGGTTTTAATCATTTCTTGCATGGCATCCATGTCTTTTGGTGTGTCGGCCTTTTTTAGAGATGACCTTTCAGAAGCTACTGATGACTATCACTGGTCGGACACAACAGCCTGGTACCTTATTAACGATGTTGGATCTCCTGCCCTTGGTCGCGTACCGCTTATAACTGATACTGTTTTCCTGTATTTTCAAAGAGAAACAGTTGTCAACAGTGATGCTTTCTGTAACTCCTTATTCGTTGGATACTGGAATGAAGGTGCAAAGCTGACCCTGGCGCCGGGCGATTACACTTTAAAAGTGAACAGCCAATTGTTAGGCGGCCGCAGCGGAACTGGCAACGTAATCACTCAAAATGGCGGCACCTTTAGAGCTGATGTCGGTGTTCGCCTTGGTTATGATACCGCAGAGACAGTTTACAATATGAACGCTGGTACACTTACCACTGCCGGTGCTGGTGTTGTGACAAGAGGTATTGTAGTTGGAACCGGTGGTGATAGCTTGAAAGATGGCTCATCCACAACATTCAATCAGACCGGCGGCACAGTAACAACCGGCGAGCTTGCTGTTGGTAAAGCCGGCACGACTGGTATTTACAATCTCACAGGCGGAACGATTAATGGGATTTATTGGAGCACTAACTTTAAGATTGGTGCAATTGGTTCTGCTAAAGCGTCAATAAAATCCGAATTTAATTTGGGCAATGCCGTCAGTACTGGAACAATTACCGGTTCTGCAGATGCAAGTCTGTATATCGATTGCCGCAACTCGTCCCTGAATGGTTGGGGTGTTATACAGGCAGGCAGCAAGACGAGCACCGCAAGCAGGCTGTTCAATGATGGCACGATTAAGGCTGATGGTTTTGGCATTGACCGTACTTTAGATGTTTCAAACTACAACAGAGTTGTTTCAAATTCCGGCGTTTCCGGAGCTGTCAATACAGGCACAAATGGATACTATGCCGTTAATCATGGCAAACTTCTTTTACCCAGCGTTACAGTGGCTGCCGGCAACGGCGCTTACAATTGGGGTGAAGATGCCGCACGCAGCGTAACCAGTCTTGTAAACAGTGTACGCGTAACTTTCACAAATGCTTCAGAAGGTTCTTTGGATATAGCGTTGTTGGCGAATGACCGCACAGATGTTGTCGCTTATGATGGCAAAACTTTCATAGGCATTTGGAGTTTTGCACAAATGACATTTGATAATGCGAATATTGCTTTCAGATATGATGAAGCATTGGCAGCCGGACTTGGAATTGATGAAGAATCACTCAATATTTTCAAACTTGAAGGTACTAACTGGGTTGCTCTTGCGAGTACAGTTGATTCAATTAACAATCGTATAACCGCAAATGTTGACGAGTTTTCAGTTTTTGCAGTAGGTGTTCCAGAGCCTGCAACCGTTATTCTTTTGGGACTTGGTCTTTCACTTCTTGGAAGAAAGCGTAAATAATAATTTAATAGATTGTAATTTTGGGAGGACATTATGTCCTCCCAAAAATTTTGCTCTCAAAATCGTAATTTGGTAGTTCCTGTTTCAAAGAATAGGTTTTAATATAGGAGATTCAGTAATGAAAAACATGTTTTTTCAAAAAAATGTAATAATTGCAATAATGGCGATTATGGCAGTTACAACTGTGGTTTCCCTCGCAGGGGATACTATGTTCTTTGAGGATTGGCGATCAGAGGGAGACGACTGGTATTGGGACTGCACAACAGCATGGTATGATATATATACTACTCCGTGGTTTAGAATTCCTATTCCAGGTAACGACGATAATATTTATATAGATGATAACAGGACATGTATTTTTCGAACAAACGATGACTTAGGCAATCCAGTTGCAAGCCCTCTCGTGAGGATTACATATCTTGGCGACTATGAGAGTGGCGGTCATTTATCACTCCAGGCAGGCGAATATACCTATACCTCAACGCTTGGAATTTATGAAACGGAAATGGAGACCAGCATTACTCAATACGGCGGTGGGGTCATCGGTAGAATTTCCGTTGGTATGAAGCATGACAGATCCTCTCCGAATCATCATGACGCAAACAGTACCTATAACCTTTATGCTGGTCAAGTTACCGCAAATCCAATCGTTATAGCTGCTTCTTCTCCAGGTACAGGCCTGAAATGCAAAGGCACTTTCAATATTTATGACGGCTATGTAAAAACCAAAGAGCTGTCCCTGGCGAAGGCTGATTGTAACGCAGTTGTTAATATGACAGGCGGAACTCTTGAGATTTATGATGTTACCGGCGGAACTCTTCAGGTTGACATAAAAGTTGGATGGGCTGGCGCTAAAGAGGCGACGTTCAATTTTGGAAATGAAGAATCAACAGGACTTATAACTTCTCTTGCCGGCCAGAACGCCAATATATGGCTATTGAAAGATATTGGTATATTCAATGGCTGGGGACAAGTTACACTTGCAAATCGAATCTTTAACGATGGTATCATACAAGCAAATGGTTATGGCACCGAAAGAGATTTGGATATGTCCGCTATGGCTCTTGTGAGAAATGTTAATGACAATCTTGTCGGCAAGACTAATGGATGGTATGCGATGAACAAAGGCAGGCTTATTCTTCCTCCCGTTGCGGTCGCAGTAGGGACAAATAGTTACAACTGGGGCGAAGATGCCGCAGATACTGATATTGATTTGATTAACAGTGCAAGACTAACACTAAACGCTGCAGCGGCAGGGACTCTGTCAGGAAGTTTGCTTGACAATGACCGTTCTGACATCCCAGGCGCACTTAGAGCAACTGGTGTATGGGATTTTGCAGGACCTGCTCTAACAGGTAGTGTCGGCATTGTAATCAGATATGACGAATTTTTGGCAGCAGATCTTGGCATAACAGAAGCAAACCTGAAGCTCTACCACTATGAAAATAATCAGTGGGTTAACGTTACAGGCTCTGTTGATACCGCTAAAAAACAAATTTCCGGTACAGCCGGTTCATTGGGATTATTCAGTGTTGGTATCCCGATTGATACGCCAATTAACTGTAGTGAAGTTCACAAAATCGGACAGGGTTATCCCGGCGATTTGGACGAGAACTGTGTAGTTAATCTCGACGATCTGGCTATTTTCACTGATCAGTGGTTGATGTCAGATCCGTTTGATCCGATAGCTTCTGATTTGAACAGTGATAAGACGGTTAATATGAAGGATCTCGGTATAATTGCTAATGATTGGCTTAAGGACAACAATCCATAATGGGTGCAATAAGTGATGTGACAAAGTTCAGGGGGCTGTTTGATACAGTCCCCTGACTTTTTTTGAAATCTTAGTAATAATTTAGAGAATAAAGTTTTTGGCAAAGGTGATAATTTTATAAAGGCTGTACGATTGAATTGTTGCATAACATTACACTATTAAAGCAACTTCTTTGAAACGAGATATATAATGAAATTTGACTGGATAAAAGAGGCTAAATTCGCATCTTGGTGGATGACATGGGAAGACCTTGAATGGCCTGACTATGCGATTGAAAAAAAATGGGAAAAGCGCGCAAAGATATTTGCCGAAAATGGCGTTAATGCCGTTGTTATATTCGGATTCCATTTCAGGTGGGATTACCTGCCCATATTGGACCGTGTTATTGAAATACTTGCGAGAATTACAGAAATTTGCCATAACGCAGGCCTTAGAGTAGTTGACCATCACTCCGCGACATTCGTACACCGAGTACGTAACGTAAATGACCGTTGGGAGATTAGAAAGAGAAACAGGCATCATGTTCCATTCTACCCGGATAATTGGCAGGATCTAAACTTTAACGGCTCAAAGCTTTCTGATTGGCAGCAGATATCAGCAAGAGATAATCAACCTGTATATTATGAAGGTTATAATAACGCATGTTTCTGCCCTAACAACCCTGATTACCAAAAGGCATATTTGGAGTTTATCGCAAGGCATCTTGAAAAGATTAAATATGACGCTTTAATGTCAGATGATTTGCAGTTTATGCCGGATATTTATACGTGCAGTTGTGCGCATTGCAGGGAAAAGTTTTATAGTGCTACAAAAATGGAATTGCCGGATCAATCAGAAAAAGATTTTTGGGAAAATCATAAAAACACATACTTTCAACAATGGATTCAACTTCGCTACCAATGGACGGCGGAACATTACAAAAGGCTTCGTGCCTTCTTGCCGGAAAATATTGCGTTGTGGGGATGCGCTTCAAATTGTATAGGGGCAAATTTATCAAGTATGGGGTTTTCACCACCACACTATGCGTTTTACTGGGATGCTATTTTTCATGAAATAAATCACAGCTATCATCCCGTTAAGGATAAAGATATGATCAGGGCCGGCATTTCGGCGTTTGCATCAATTGCCAGGCAGCATAATAAACCATTGATTGCAGTGTTCTATGTTAAAAGGCTGGAGGATATTAAACTATGGACAGGTCTTATAGAACAAAACAATGCGAGGCCTTGGCTGTCCAGGCAAGTCCGAACAGAAGATGCTATCCCGGAAGAAGAGCTTCTTCTTAATGGGCTTTATTTGAATAACGGCGGTTCTCCTTGTAAGATAGCCCCTCTTGTATCGCTTAGATTTTCACAGAAATATCGCGACAGTTTACCTATGCCTTTAGCGGAGCGATATGTCGATGGTTATATGAAAAAATGCAACTCTCTTATTAAGAAGAACTATACTGTAGATGTGATTTTTGATGGATACAAGAAACGTACAAAGACGGAAGAAGAGCTGCGCTCTATAAATTCTTAGTTTACCCCTTGCGTTTCTGTTGTTATTGTTTTGAAAACGTTTTATTTTGTAACTATTTTCAGTTGCAGCAGTATCTGAACCGGAGACGGCATTTTGTCTGCGGTAATTTTTTTAAATAGTATTTCCATCGCCTTAACAGTTCTTTCCATTGATGGGAGTATAATTTTCCCATAAAAGAATGGTGTATCGTCAAGCGAGCTGTCATTTTGTGATAATGTAATAACGGAAAAGTCTTTAGGCAAGTTTAGCTTTTTCAGGCTTATAAGTGTCTCGCAGAAGCTTTCCGCAACGGACTCTGACAGGATTATTGCAGCTGTTGGTGGTTGCTTTTGATGCATTAATGTTTCGCAACTTTGATATCCGTACACTTTGCAGTAGTTTTCGCCGTGCATATACCAGAATTCTGTATTAGTTGCGGTTTCGTACCATAGTGTTTTTGGATTAGTCCCTTTTTCATGGCAAAATTTATTGTAGACATCTCTAAGTTCATCCAATAATCCGGTGAATGTTTGCTTGAAACCTACTAATGCTATGTGCTTATGTCCCTGTGAAGATAGCAGCATAAGAGCTTCTTTTAAAGCTCTCGGCATGTCATAGTCCACCCAGTCGACACCTCCAGTTTCAAATATGCGGTTGGTTGAAACAAAAGGTATGCCTATTTCACGTAATACTGCAATTATTGGTTTTCGCAGTATTGAGTTTGTGAAAATTAATCCGTCCACGGGTAATTGAGCGTAGAAATTTGGTGATGCATCGGCCAATTCAAGGGATGTGCCAATCGTTAATATTCCAAATTTTTGGTTGGCAGCTTCGCTCTCGATTTTTTGGAGCTCCATATCTTCCCCGCGACGGTGCATGAGGCCTACTTCGCCAATGACCCCATATCTGGGACGGTTATGCATGGTGTTAGATATAAAAGCGCCTTTTGTGCCTTGAACTGTAACTCGGCCTTTTTGCGACAAGACTTTTACTGCTCTGGATACCGTAGCGGGTGCAACATTATAATGCTTTCCAAGGGCATGAACGCCAGGAAGTTGTCTTTGCCACTTTTTGGCCTCTATGTCTGATTCAATCAGCTCTGCCAAATCTATGTATTTTCTATTTATCATTGATGTTCCATTAATTTTTGAGAAAATTGTTGTAACTACTGTAAGAATAACATGTTGTGACAAAAAACATAGACTTGCTTCCTTTTAAGAAAACGGCGTTTATATTCTTGTGGCAACAACCGAGAAAGAGCCGATCAGGCCAGGTATGGGCGAAATCCCACAATTTCCTGGTATTGTATTTTTTTTCGATAACGTCTTTATTAAACAAGTACTTACAAAAAATATTTTGCAAACTAAAATTCTTAATTGCATAGCCATCTGTTATTATTCAAGCTATGATTGGACGACAGCAACACCAGTTAGCTAAAATATTCAAAATATCATAAAACAACTTGACATCTGCTATAATACATGCTATACTAAACCAGTCAATAGAAAACAGTTCTTTGTCAAGGAATATACACGTAACATGACTGTTTGCGTTATGATACTGTTGCACATCGCGAACGTCAATCTTTTTGCTTCTTTGGGCTTTATTTTTTGAAAGTAGTTTAAATTATTATATTATTTTGCATTTTATGCAAGGAGCTTGGGAATGATAAATGAAAAACGTTTTAGATTGCCTGGTTTTACACTGGTTGAGCTTCTAGTTGTTATATCTATAATAGCTATGCTCCTGGCGGTTCTAATGCCTGCACTCGGTAAAGCTAAGGCTAGTGCTGTAAGAGTTGTTTGTGCATCAAATATGAAGCAGACGGGGCTTTGTATGTCTATGTATATCAGTGATAATGAATATTTCCCAACTGATTATATGCCGCCAAGAGCGACTGATGCAGGTGATTTGACCCAGGACTACTGGCAGCAGAAGCTTATTAAATACGCTAAAAATGGGAAAGTTTTGAGCGATCCGTATTTTGAGAAGATGGTAAGCTCTGGTAAGACATCTGTAGAAAACATAACCATGGAAAAGCTTTATGGCGCGACGAATGAAAAAGTAAACTGGTATTACTGGTTTTGCTCAGGTTACGCACAGTCATTTGGTTATAACCATCGTGCGTTCGGTTGCGGTGGTTATGCATCCAGTGGTTTTAGGTGTTATTCGAGAACCGGTATGGGTGCTGCGGATATAAAGAAGCCAGTGTTGAAAGTTAAACAGTCTTCGGTACGTAATCCTGCCGGGTTATTTCTTGCTCTTACCAATGTTAGTTCATTTGCTAATTCGCCCTACGTTGGTGATTATAAAGAGCGATACCATCCGAAGGATTTTCGCCATTCCGGCGGTGTAGTTATTCTATATGCAGATGGGCATAGTGGTTGGAAAAAGATTGATTCAAAAGAATTCGAACTTGACAGCAACGGTAATCCAGATTCTTGTTGGGGCGATATAAATCAAATACGATAATACGATGTTTATTTCCAATTAAGTTTGCAACGGCACAAGCGGTAGGGCTATTAAGTGGTGCATTTTTGTGATATGAAATAATCTTACCATACTGTATAATTTCCCAAGAAGTCGGATTGCGCCATTATATGATTGTGGTGATAAAATGTACAGCGCAATCCATAAACTGGTTACTCAAATCTATAGATGGTCAGTTTAAACTGTTTAGTAAATCGCAATAAACATGGAAGGAGTGTTTATGAAAGTTATCTTTAGCTTTGTTTTTTGTTTAGCAGTGGTCTCGGTTTCATTTGCTTCTGTGCGGGTATTGCCAAGAACTTCTCTCAAGCCGGTTATCGATGGCAATCTGAATGATACAATGTGGCTTGATGCCGGGAAACTTCAGCTTTGTAATATCAATTCCAATCACTTAGTAAATAATACAGAGGCGGCTATCGCATTTGATAATGAGAATCTTTATATTTCATTCAAATGTTATGAAAGCCGGATGGATATGATGAAAAAGGCCTGGGATCACGTTGAGGAGCGTGATAATAGTATATGGGCTGATGATTGTGTTGAGATTTTTATTGATCCTTTGGCGAGCAATACGAGGCATTTCTTTCATATTATTATAAATTCATCTTCGGTTATATATGATGCACGGGCCGGCAACATAAGCTGGAATGGCGATATTAATGTGGCGACCAAATACTACAAAGATTATTGGATTGTTGAGTTTTCTATTCCTTTGATAAATTTCGGATATGCGCCTCAAGGCGGAGAGGTATGGACAATAAATCTTTGCAGAGATGAAAAGCCATCAGGCGAGTTTAGTGCTTTAAAGCCTGTTGCTTCTTATACTGACTATACAAAGTTTGAGGAATTTGAGTTTGGGACAGCTTCAAAAGCGGTTGATTTTTCTGTGCAAAGCATAGCGGAGAATGGCAAAAGCAACCTTAAGCTGAAAATTAAAAACAATCAGGCTGAAGACTGCAATATTGGTGTTTTACTAAATATCTTCTGTAAAGGCGATAATGTCTTCAGTGAGAAAAAGCCGCTGGCTATCAAGGCCAATTCAGAGCAAACTTTTGTGATACCCTACAAAAGCGTTGCGGATTTTCAGACTCTCGAATTAAAAGCGTTTGACGGCAATAATGTGATTTACTCTAATCAGTTCAATTTTTATCCGCCTGTGGAAGTTTTAACTACCACCGGCAAAAGTGACAGGGTCTGGAATGTACAGAACCCGCTCTATGAGGAACTGCTTACGGATGAGCCTCCAAAACTTGCCAAACAAGGCGCGATTTACTGGTATGTCGAGCGTGATTACGTTGGTATGCGGAAATTTGCGATGCAGTACGGCTTTAGATATTCTTATGAGGAATCGTATAAGATGCTTGCCGCCAATAATCTTCATCCAGTAACAACCTTAGGCTCACTTGAAAGCAAGGTGTATAATTCAGCGGAATATGACCGCAAATATGGTGTTAAGGAGATATTTACTCCCGACTGGCGTGATGCTCCTGTTCCTAAAGTCGGAGATTCGGCGTTTCTGCTGGATCCGGTTTGTAAAAAAGTTTTTATTGATGATATTAAAAACGCTTTGGGTAAGTATCCTGATGTTATATGGGCGGTGCTTGCCGGTGATGAGATATTTCCGCGTGTTTCCGTTGAGGGTATAAATGTTTTTGAAAAGAAGAAAGATGAATATCCATATATTGTTGAAGTAGACAAGCTGGTTAAGGAACAGTTTGGCAACGGCATTTATGGGATTCCGACTTCAATGAATGATAAGAATCCTTTGCGCTGGCTGGCATACAGGAAATGGCTCAACAGAGAGTTGGCTGATTTTCTTGCAGAGATTCATACAACAGTTAAAAAGGATTGGCCTGATGTGTTGGTGATTTCTTATGATCCACTTGCTATGGGATCTCCGTTTGATTTCAGCAGGTGGAGCAATTCGTGCGATATAATAACGCATCAGCTTTATCCGAGAAGAACTTCAGACAGAGCATCGTTTGGCTATATTACAAAACTGGTTCGAGATATTTCCGGTAAAGAGGAGATCTGGCCTTGTATGCATGTGGAGGAATATTCAGCTTCTTTCACTCCGCAGGAAGCATTGGAATTGATAAGTCAGGCTTTCCGTAACGGGGCGACCGGCATTCACTATTACCTTAAAGATACAGTTGGTTCGCGAAAGAAGAGCAAATACCTCTGGACTGAATATTATGGTGCACCGGACAGATGGCAACTGGAAATGGCAGCGGTAGAACAAGCCGCCAAACTCAAGAAGCTTAAATTTCCCGAGCCTGATTTTGCGATTTTGTTTTCCTGTGACAGCTATAATGCGTTACCTGTGAACAGTGATACTGAAAATTTAGAATGTGCATATACTCTCTTGGGTCCCAGAGCGGGCAGTTGGTTCAGGTTTATAAATGATTATCAGATAGAGAGAGATGAGATAGACCTGAGTAAATTTAAGGTGATTTATGTGCCTTATGCCCAGTATGAGGGACAGTCAGTGATATTGAAACTTCAAAATTATGTAGCTGGCGGCGGTGTTCTGGTTGCGGGCGATCCGAAAATTTTTGATTTCGACACCAAAGGTAAAGACGCTTCGGTTGCAAGAAATAAACTTTTTGGCGTTAAAGACTTTAATGATTGCAGAGTGAAAAGTATCAATTATGGACAGAATGTTTTACCTGTTGCAGGCAAGGCTTATGATATCGAGGTGGTTCCGAGAGCGAACGTACTGGCAGTTTTCGATAATCAAAAGCCTGCTCTTGTATCAAATAAATTCGGTAAGGGTAAAACGTATTACTTTGCGACCAATCCATTTACTTATCAATCTTTGAAAAGCAGTGAATGGATTAGCTTTTTCAGAGATTTCCAAAAAACATTGGATTTAAAACTTGATAATGATATTTGGCGGTTCAAATTGCCGGAGGGTTTAATCAAGCCTTTGCCTCAACAAGCAGGTAAGTGTCTGACGAATAATTATATTGCCTGGCGGCAATTTAACATTTTAAAGGATTCTTGTCTTAATACCGATGGGAGCTATTGGTATAGTGTTGCTCCTGATGAAGTTGGCGAGCAAAAACAAAGCGAAAAGATTAGCTTTGCTGATGGTGATCTTACTGACAGGCATCAAGCGTCTGCAGCAGGAAATGTAGATAAAGGGCAATCAAATCTTAACGATTGGATAATTAAATATTCGAAAGTCAAGATTGAGCCGTTTGACATTACTTTTGATTTCAACCAGCAGTTTGAAATCTCAAAATTGGTGATTTATTATTCCGGCCAGTTGCCGCGTGTTGTGGTTGCTGCATCTAATGACGGCCAGAATTGGCAAAGCTGTGATAAGGTTATCGATAAAACAGTATTTACTGAAGATGTTTTTGATGTTGAAATCGATGGAATTTCCAGCAAAGCAAGATATCTTAAGGTAAGTTTTGGTTCAAGAGAGATTGGTAATAGTTTAACTCTTGCTGAGATCGAAGTGTGGGCAAGGTAACAAAGTTGAATTGTAATTAGAGTCTATGATTGTGTAAAAGGAGTGGTTTTTGTGTTAAAAAAAGAGCGATTATGGTCTTACCCGCAAAAAATAGAAGCTGATTGAAATTTGTATTTGGCGGATAAGAGTTTTTTCTATGGTATAACGAAAGGTATTGCATGAATATGCATTTGGTTGATTGGATTATTGTTGGATTTTTTGTTTCGGCGCTCTTTAGCGTAGCGGTATTTACCAAGCAATATACCAAAAGTGTTGCGGATTTTCTCGCGGCCAATAGATGTGCCGGCCGTTATCTGCTAAGTATTTCCCAGGGCGTATCAAGTGTTGGCGCGATATCATTTGTTGCGCTGTTTACGATGTATTATAAGGCCGGTTTTACTCCTAACTGGTGGATGATGATGACCTGGCCTGTAAGTCTTTTTGTTATGTTATCCGGCTGGATTGCTTATCGATATCGTGAAACTCGTGCAATGACTATGGCACAGTTGTTTGAGATGCGATACAGCAGACGATTTCGTATTTTTTGCGGCATTTTAGCATGGTTATCCGGCATAATAAATATGGGTGTTTTTCCGGCGGTAACAGCCCGTTTTTTTTTATATTTTTGTGGCTTGCCCAATACAATAAGTATTTTTGGGCTGGGCATATCAACCTTTGTTTTAATTATGATTCTGGAGTTGTTGACGGCTCTTCTTTTTACGTTCCTCGGAGGAATGGTTGTTGTTGTGATAACTGACTTTTTGCAGGGTATTTTCTGCAATATTGCTTTTCTTGTGATACTTGTTGTACTGTACTTCAGCTTTGACTGGTCACAGATTATAACCACTGTTAAAACCGCACCGGCAGATGCTTCTATGTTGAACCCATTCCATACAAAGAATGCAGAAGGATTTAATCTCGCTTATTTTATGATGAACCTCTTTACAGTAATCTATGGAATAAGGGCATGGCAGGGCGCACAGGGGTATAATGCTGCCGCCAAGAATGCGCATGAAGCGAAAATGGCTGGTATTATTAGTACATGGCGAGGTCTGGTTCAAACAACACTGATTATGATGCTGCCGATTTGTGCTTTCACATTTATGCACCACAGTGACTTTGCTGTCAAAGCTGCGGCAGTTCAGGAAGCTGTCAATAAAATACCCTCTAAGGAAATACAGGACCAGATGCTTGTACCTTTGGCTTTGGTGGAGATTTTGCCTGTTGGGATTATGGGGCTGTTTGTTTCCATAATGCTTGCTGCCGCGATAGCCACAGACGATACATACCTGCATTCCTGGGGATCTATATTTGTTCAGGATGTCATATTGCCGTTTCGTAAGAAAGCATTGTCCCCCCGACAGCATATACGTTTATTGAGGCTTTCAATTGTAGGTGTTACGGTTTTTATATTTTTTTTCAGCCTGCTTTTCAGACAAAATGACTACATTCTTATGTATTTTACTTTGACTGGAGCAATATATATCGGCGGAGCCGGTGCGGTTATTGTGGGAGGGCTTTATTGGAAAAGAGGCTCAACTAATGGCGCATGGCTTGCAATGATAATTGGTGGTGGAATAGCATTGTCTGGCTTAGTGCTGCAGGCTGTTTGGCCTTCGTTGACGCCGCAACTTTTAAAATGGTTCCCGGATAGCCATTTCATAAGCGATAATATTGAGAAATTTCCTTATAATGGTATGCAGATTAACTTTTTAGCAATAATTTGTGCTGTTACCGGATATGTTAGCGGTTCTTTGTGGGATTGGCTGGTATTGAAAAAGCCTGAATTCAATTTGGAACGTATGCTGAATCGCGGTAAATACGCAATACAAGGCGAGCATAAAGGTGGTGTAACTCTGCCGGTAACAGGCTGGCGTACCTTGTTGCCTGACAGGGAATTTACCAGAAAAGACAGGTTCATTCATGCTTGTTTTGTAACGTGGATACTTAGCTGGTTCGTATTTTTTGTTGTAGTTACATCGTACCATCTCATTAAAGGTACAACGGATGGCTGGTGGGTTAATTTCTGGTTGTTCTATGTGGTTTTTATTGCGGTGTTAGGCGTAATTACCGTAGTTTGGTTTCTTATTGGCGGTATTGGCGATTTGCGATATATGCTTAAGTCATTGCGTACAGTCATAGCCAATAGTAAAGATGATGGAAGGGTCATTAAAGATGAATAGAAAGCCAGTTTTAAAACACATTATTGTTTTTGTTCTTTTGAGTTATATGGCAGGCCGGACGTACGCTGCGGATGAGATATGTCATCCTTTTAAAGGAGTAACATACATTCATCAGACGAGGTCATTACCGCGTTTGCTTTCTATGCATATCCTCATTATAAATTTACAGGAACAGGGAATCAGCTTTTATGTGACACCTCCTAAAGGTTCAGTCGCCCGTGAAACAAATGCCCAGACTACCAGCAGTTTTTTAAGAAGCTGCAATGCGCAAATGGCTGTCAATGGAGATTTCTTTGATCATGACCCGGCAGTAGAGCAATATGTAACCGCAAGTGTGATTGGCTTTGCCGCTTCGAAGGGCAATATATATTCCGGATTTAGTCACGATGGATGGTCGGTAGAGGCGATGAATATTTCGAAGGATAATGATGTAAATCTTATTGTGCCTCTTTATAGCGGCAGTATTTATGCCTATTCACCTGCGAATGTTTCAATTTACAATGCTATTGGCGGCGTACCGATAATGCTTCGCAATGGCCGGAAAGTAGAGACTAATGATACGATAGCTACTGCATTGCATCCAAGAACTGCAATAGGTGTTACCAATGACAATAAATTAATTTTAATTGTTGTTGATGGAAGGCAAAGTTTTAGTCTTGGTATGACTACTCCTGAAGTAGCTGATGTCTTATTGGAGTTTGGCGTTGTTGATGCGATAAATTTGGATGGCGGCGGCTCATCTACTATGGTTCTGGCAGACCCTAATGTTAGAATTGTTAATAGCCCGTCAGATACGGAAGGAGAACGCAAAGTCGCAAATCATCTTGCGGTATTTGCGAATGTTCTGCCTTCAAAGCCGTCAGTCTTTCTTTATAGTAATTTTGATAACAGCGAGGAAGACGCCTTTAGTTATTTGCCTGCATACGGTGGAAGTACCCAGGGGGTCCTTAGTACTTCTACGGCAGACCCTGTAAATATAGGTGGTGATGGGTGGTGTGAAAAGATTGTCATTAAGGATGACCCGTCTGTTTCTACTGTATCTGAATATCCTGAAGGTGGATGGTTTGTCAGATTTGTTTCCGGTTCTTCGGCAAGTCCGTCTCAAAATGTTGCCAGAACTACGACGGGATATGTTGGTTTCTGGGCAAAGACCATTAATGCCGGCATGAAAGTATCATTGGCAATTGACAACGCAGGACAGACCGAGAGAGGTCTCCGTAAGGATTTGGTGAGTGATGGTAATTGGCGATATTACGAGTGGAATCTTAGCGATAATAATGAGTGGCAAGGATGGTCTAATGGTAATGGCCAAATTGTGTCTGGTGAATTTACCATTGACTCAATTCAGATTTTTGGTAATAATTCTGACGGCACAATATACATTGACAATGTTATGCATAATCCTAATGGCAGAATTGGGGATGAGCTTAAAATTCCGGTTTCTGTTGCTCCGCAGAGATAAAAATATTATCTGCCGTAAATATTGCAGCCGCATCTGCAACTTTGAATGCTGAAATAGTCGGCACGGGTAATGATGGAAAGCAGAATTTGCGTAATTACAACAATTTGGTTTGTTATAGGTGGTATAGACGATTTGCGTTATATGTTTAAGTCATTGCGTACAGCCATAGCCAATAATAAAGATGATGGAAGAGTCATTAAAGATGAATAGAAAGCCAATTTTAAAACACATTATTGTTTTTATTCTTTTGAGTTATATGGCAGGCCGGACGTACGCTGCGGATGAGATAGGGCATCCTTTTGAAGGGGTAACGTATATTCATCGAACCAGAACCGTACCGCGTTTGCTTTCTATGCATATCCTCATTATAGATTTGCAGGAACAGGGAATCAGTTTTCGTGCAACACCATCTAACGGTCCTTCTTTGCCGGGAGAGACGAATTGTCAGACGACCAGCGGTTTTTTGGAAAGTTGCAATGCGCAAATGGCAATTAATGCCAACTTTTTTTATTATGCCCCCGCTGACCAATGGGCGACCACTGATGTTCTTGGATACGCCGCTTCAAATGGTACGGTTTATTCCATATTCAGTACCGGTTGGGAGCAGGCAATAAATATTTCCCAGGATAACATAGCCAGCTTTATAGAACCTCTTTATCCTGGTGGTACTGGTAGTGGCTTATTTCATAAGCCCACAAATGTTTCAATATATAATGCTGTTGGGGGAATGCCGACAATACTTCGCAATTCTCAAATATTTCAAAGCAGCGATTCAATTGCTACTGCACTGCATCCGAGAACAGCGATTGGTATTACCAATGAGGGTAAATTAGTTCTATTTGTTGTAGATGGCAGACAGAGCGGTCTTAGCCTTGGTATGACGACTATGGAGGTAGGGGAAGTATTGCTGGGGTTTGGTGTTGTCGATGCTGTAAATCTCGATGGCGGCGGTTCATCTACGATGGTTCTGGCTGACCCGGAGGTTAGGATTGTTAATAGTCCGTCAGATGGTACAGAACGCATAGTAGGCAACCATCTTGCGGTATTTGCAGACATTGCGCCTTCAAAGCCATCTGTTTTTGTTTACAATGATTTCGAAAATGGCGAAGAAAATACTTTTAGTTATTCCCCCACGCATAGCGGAAGTACGCAAGGTATCCTTGGTACTTCTACTGCTGATTCTGTTGATATTGGCAGTAATCAATGGTGTGAAAGGATAGTTATTTATGATGATCCATCTGTTTCTACAGTTTCTGAATATCCGCAGGGAGGGTGGTTTGTCAGGTTTGTTTCGGGTTCTTCAGCAAGTCCGGAACAGAATACTGCCAGAGTTGCGACTGGATACGTTGGTTTCTGGGCAAAAACTACTAATACGGGAATGAAGATATCTCTTGCGATTGATAACGCCGGCCAAACTGAAAGAGGGAATCTTCTTGACTTGGTTAATGACGGGAACTGGCGGTATTATGAGTGGAATCTTGACGATAACAGCCAATGGCAAGGATGGTCTAATGGTGATGGGCAGATTTCACCAGGTGAATTTACTATCGATTCAATCCAAATTTTTGGCAGTAACTCTAATGGCACAATATACATTGACAATGTTATGTATAATCCTAATGGCAAAATTGGGGATGAGATTCAAATTCCGGTTTCTGTCGCTCCGCCAGAGATAAGAACATTGCCCGCCGCCAATATTACAGCCGCATCTGCGACGTTGAATGCTGAAATAATCGGTACGGGCGGGGGTTCGGTGCAGAGCAGGGTATTCACATGGGGACTGACCGAGCAATGTAATAATACCGGCATTACAAATGTTACAGTTAGCGATAATCATTTTTTTTATACTTTGTCAAATTTGCAACCAGCTACAGATTACTTTTTTGAAGGCTGGTTTAAAGTTGGTGGTAGTTGGAGACGTGGTGGGGTTTTGCAATTCAGAACTAATTTTTTGGGAGATATAAATAATGATGGAAAGCAGAATTTGTGTGATTATGCAATTTTAAGTCAAAACTGGTTGGATATATGCACGACTCCGCTGTGGTGTAATGGCAGCGACCTGAACTGCGATGGACAGGTAAATATTAAGGATTTATATGAATTAGTGAATGTATGGTTGTTAGAGCAGTAGGCTTTTAAACCCTTAAGGGATTAGCTGAACACGTGAAATTATGAAAATAAACAAGTTTTAAAGATTAGGAGCTGAAATAAATGCAAATTACAGGTACATTTCTTGACGAGATAAGTCATGATATCCCATCTGCAAATTGGGGGCCGGAGCAGTGGGAAAAAGATTTTGATGCAATGAAACATATCGGTATTGACACTGTAATAGTAATTCGAGCCGGCTACAGGAATAAGGCAACCTTTAATTCCAAAGTAATTGCTAAAGAAACAAATGGCATTTTGCCTGTTCCGTTTGATTTGATTGATATATTTTTGGATCAGGCAGAACGCTGTGGCATGGATCTTTTCTTTGGTACTTATGACAGCGGTAATTACTGGATGAATGGTAATTATCAAAAGGAAATTGATATTAATAAAGCTTTTGCCGATGAAGTAATCGCAAAGTATGGCCATAGAAAAGCGTTAAAGGGCTGGTATCTTTGCCATGAAATTGATGCATATAATGAATCGGCGATTAATGTCTACAAGCAGTTGGCATACCATCTCAAACAATTAAAGAAGATGCCTACGCTAATTTCGCCTTATATTCACGGCAGTAAGCAGTTTTCAGATGATGCGGTTACGCTTGATGAACATGTTTGCGAGTGGGAGAACGTATTTCAAATGCTGGATGGTTTGATAGATATAGTGGCTTTTCAGGATGGCAATGTTGATTTTAATGAGTTGCCGAGTTACATAGCAGAAAATCTTAGGCTTGCACAAAAATATACTCTCGCCTGCTGGAGTAATATAGAGACTTTCAGCAGAGATATGCCGATAAAGTTCCCGCCCATAGGTTGGCCTGAACTTCTTTCAAAAATGTCAGCCGCTAACATACCTGGAATTGAAAAGCTCATTACTTTCGAGTTTTCGCACTTTATGAGTCCCAATTCTATTTATCGTTCTGCCGGCAATCTGTACGATAGATATGTTAATTGGCTTATGCACGGTTGAGATGCATTAGGCTTGGATAGACAGACAATTTATTTGTGTTTTTAAAGGATAAATTCAAATGAATAAAGACGCAGCAAAACTACTAACAGTTTTCCTTTTTTGTCTTGCGGTATCTTTTTGCAAAGCCGATGAATTGGCTCAAATCATCAGCCGGCAAAAACAAGAGAAAGTAACAATCACAATTCTGGTCATAGATGCCGAAAGTGGGAAAATCCTGTATAGTAAAGATGCCGACAAACTTATGACTCCGGCCTCTAATATGAAAATTATCACTTCATCAGCAGCAATACATTATCTTGGATTAGATTACAAATTCAAAACCAAAGTCGGTATTTCGGATGCGAACCTTATTGTCATAGGAGGAGGCGACCCGCTTTTGGGGGAGATGAAAGTTGATGGCGCAAATTCACATTGTCCCATGGAAATGTTCAGCCAAATAGCAGATATACTAAAACATAAAAAAATTAACAATATCAAAGATATCATCGTAGATGTTTCTTTTTTTGACCAGGTTATTATGCATCCTGCATGGCCGAAAGATGATTTCAACGAAACATATTCCCCGGAAATAAACGCTCTGAATTTTTGCGAAAACTGTATCGGAATCTTTATAAGGCGTAACGACAACAATATTTCTCTTTCGGTTGAACCGGAAAATTCTCTCACTACTTTGATAAATCAGGTACAAATCATTGAAACAGGAGATAATGATGTAAAAGCTGTCAGAACAGAAATTCCCAATAAATTGATAATTGAGGGGAAAATCTGCAAGCCTGCTGATTTTATTATGACCACCATTCAAAATCCTGCGGCTCTCTTTGCAGATGTACTTAAAAATCATCTCTCAAAAGAAGGCATTTCCGTCAACGGCAAAATTATCATCAAAGAAACGCCTGACAAAATCCCAAATGTAAAAATGGTAAAGGTTTTTAAAACGCCATTTAAATCAGCTTTACACAGATGCAACAAGTACAGTATTAATCTTACGGCGGAATGCTTTGTCAAGACTATATCAGCGGAGAATGCTGTCGACAGAAGCGGGGGCAACTGGCCGCACGGACTTATGCTTGTGTCTGAATATCTGCGATCCATAAACATTGACAAAACACAATACATACTCGAAGACGGAAGCGGACTTAGCAGAAAAAATAAACTTTCCGCCGCCGCACTTGTTGCTGTATTACGAACAATGTATAAAAGCCGGAACAGAAACGCTTTTTTCGATTCTCTGTCCACAAGCGGTGTTGACGGAACAATCGCCAAACGCTTTGTACAGCCGCCATATAAGAATAATATTATTGGCAAAACAGGTTATCTTACAGGCATTATTTCGCTTTGCGGCTTATGCAAAGAAGAGCAGGGAGATATAATTTTTTGCATCCTGACAGAAAACGCCAATGAATTTACGTACCAATACATTGACGAACTTACGGAAGCAATTTATGACAGAAAATTTTAAGACTCTTGATGCGGCTGCATGATGTGTTAGTTTTTAAGTTTTTTCTTCCGTGCGCATGATTCAGCGAATTGGGTTGGAGATGTGCCTGTTTTTTTATGAAAAATCCGACTAAAGTAGTGTATTGATTCAAATCCTGTTTTGTATGCAGTTTCGCCTACTGAAGTATTTTGTGCTAAAAGCAATTTTGCGTTATTTAGCTGTTGATTGATTTTGTATGATATTGGCGAGCAATTAAAGTATTTTTTAAATATCGCCATCAAATAACTGCTGCTTATATCTACCTGTTCGGCAATTTTATCAATGGTTAGCTTTTCGGCGAAATGTTGTTCAATGAAATCACGAGCCTGCAGTGTTTTAGCATAAGCAGCAGTGTTGTTGTGGGCAGGGTTGTACCTTATATGATTGAATATAATCTCTATGATATTGAGCATAGTATATTTAAGTCTAAGGGGTGCATCTTCAAGGCTTATTGAGGATATTTCAAACAAATTTTCAAAAAGTTGGGGCAAAGATTGATTTTTAATATTGATTTTCTGGGGACAGGATTGTGTAAAAAGTTTTTCTGCAATTTTATCGGCTCTTTCAAAAATATAGCAATGCACAAAATATTCGCGATACGGAATTTCAGCATCGGAAGATTCTGATTTAAGGATTTGGCCTGGTCTGATAATAATTATGTCGCCTGGGAAGTGTTGCAGGTTATTATCATCAATTTTGATTTTACCTTTACCGTCTAATACATAGATTATGTCAAAATAATCGCAACTTTCCCTGGTGTAAGTCGCTTCATAGCAGGGGTTGGCAAAATCTATTCCCACAGTTTTAACTTGGGGATTAACGGCTTTATAAAATTCTTTACTCCAAAGTTCCATAATTGACTCTAATAAAAAAAGTATTATTGTGCAAATGATTGTAATATAAGCTAAAGACAAGTCAATAGTTTTATTGTTATAATACAAGAAAATGAATTATTCATATTATGAGGGTTTTGCTATGAAACTTGGTGTATTTACAGTATCTGCTCCGGAGTATTATCCGCTGGAATTAATGGATAAGCTTTCAGGAATTGGTTATGA
This sequence comes from Planctomycetaceae bacterium, assembly GCA_021371795.1. Taxonomy (NCBI): domain Bacteria; kingdom Pseudomonadati; phylum Planctomycetota; class Planctomycetia; order Planctomycetales; family Planctomycetaceae; species Planctomycetaceae bacterium. The sequence continues at coordinate 26,264 of JAJFVK010000008.1, forward strand.
GGGAGTGGAGTGGCGTGTTACGAATGATAATGGTGATCGTTCCAAGCCTACTTTTTGGGCGGGTAATCGTGCTGGAATGACTGCCGATGAATTATTAGAAACTGCGGATTCCCTGATGCAAAAGGCAAAGGAGCTCAATTTTGAAATGCCGTCAATAGCCGCTTACATTAATTGTTTTGATTTGGAAGATGTAGAGAAGCATTTTAAGGCTGCTAAAGCTATAGGCGCAAAAAATGTCAGGATTTGTCCTGCAATGTATGATCCAGAAAAAAGTTTCAACCTTCAGGTTGCCAAAACCAGATATTACTATGCTATGGTTGCACAGCTTGCCGCCAAATATAAAGTGCGTGCCTGTATTGAAACACATATGAATTACATTACTCCTTCAATGTCTAAAACAATGGCTATACTTGAGGGCTTAGACCCAAAGTATGTAGGAATTATGTGGGATCCTGCAAACCAGATATGTGAGGGTCTTGAAAAAATAGAGATGGCAATGGATATTGCCGGCGATTATCTTGCTGAAATTCACGCAAAAAATCTTATTATGAATAAAATAGAAGTGGACGGCAAAGTAGAATGGCAGCTCAAATCTGTAGCCCTCGATCAGGGACAGGTGAACTGGAAAGCTCTTTTAGAGTTTCTTGAAAAGAAACAATATGATGGCTGGATATTCTGTGAAGATTTTTCAACGGACAAATCTACAGATGAAAAGCTGATTTATAATTATAAATATTTGAAAAATATTAAATAGGCTTCGCTATAGTCTAATGCGAAAGTTTGGATAAAAACAATATAATTGGTTTGATAAAAGGGTGGCAGATATGAAACAAAAAACAAAATTAGCTTTATTGGGCGGAGAAAAAGCGGTACAGTTGCCGGATGAGAATATGTTCACTTGGCCGATTGTAACGAAAGAACACGAAGAAGCTGTTCTCGATGTGATTCGTAATCGTAATATGTCAGGTATAGATATTACAAAAAAGTTTGAGCAGGAATATGCAAAAAAAATTGGCGTAAAATATGCTCTTGGTTGTAACAATGGAACAGCCGCGATTCACAGCGCTCTTTTTGGAATGGGTATAGGAGTTGGTGATGAGGTTATTGCACCGAGTATAACATATTGGGCATCCTGCATTCAGGTTTTTAGTCTTGGAGCAACAGTCCGATTTGCTGATGTATGTCCTGATACTCTTTGTATTGACCCGGATGATATTGAGCGTAGGATAACTCCCAAAACCAAGGCAATTGTGGTGGTGCATTATCTTGCGATGCCTGCCGATATGGATAGAATTATGGCCATTGCAAATAAGCACGGCATTATGGTTTTTGAAGATATTTCACATTCTCACGGCGCTAAATATAAAGGTAAAGAGGTCGGTACGTTTGGCGTCGCTTCAGCCGCTTCGCTTATGACCGGCAAATCTTTGGCAATTGGTGAAGCTGGAATGATGTTCACAAATGACCAGAAAATTTATGAAAGAGCTGTTCTTTTCGGTCATTATGAAAGACATGGCGATATCGAAATCGAAGAACTAAAGAAATTTGCTGGTTTGCCTTATGGTGGTTATAAGTACCGTATGCATCAGGCCAGCGCCGCATTTGGCCTTGTGCAGTTAAAACTTTACGACCGGCAGATGGCAGAGATAGATAAGGCGATGAATTATTATTGCGACCTTCTTGAAAAGGTGCCGGGCTTATATCCGATAAGGCCCGAACCAAACAGCGGGACGACAAAGGGTGGCTGGTATATCCCGGGCGCAAAATACCGCGCAGAAGAGCTTGGGGGGCTTTCGCTAAAAAGATTTACTGATGCTGTTAACGCCGAGGGCAGCGCCTGTTTCGCCGGCATAAATAAGCCGCTGCATACTCACCCTGTTTTTACTGCTGTTGACGTTTATGGTCATGGAATGCCGACTCGTGTTGCAAATATGAGCGAGCAGGATAGACGGAATTTCACTACTGAAAGCCTGCCGGTTACCGAGCGAATAAACAATGAAGCTCTTATGACTCCATGGTTTAAACACTATAGACCTGAATTTATTGAACAGCACGTAAATGCTGTTAAAAAGGTAGTAGAAAACTATCGTGAGCTTTTAGACGGAGATACCAAAGAGCAAATTAAAGGTGAATTAAGTAATAAAAAAGCTCGTAAAGTTGCCCAGAAGTAAATTAAGATTACAAAAGGGATTAAACCGGAGTTTTAAGTTATGATTATAGATATTCATTCCCACGTATATGTTGGTACTAGGGTCAATTTTTATCCTTACAGTCCTTTTATGTCAGCGAAGCAATGTATTGAGATTATGGATAAGTTGGGCATTGACAAGTCCGTCATTCTGCCGCTGAACAATGCAGAAACTCCTTGTGAGCCTCAAAGTTTTGGCGAAATTATGGAAATTATGCAACGCTATCCCGGCAGATTTATTCCATTTTGCTGTCCGGATCCCAGACTGCCGATTAATCCTGAAAAGGGTGATGTGGATTGTTATGTTAATCTGCTTGGTAAATATAAAGCCTTGGGATGTAAGGGCGTTGGTGAGTTGACCGCAAGAATTCCCTGGGACAATCCTTTGATGCAGTTTTATCTTGCAGCGTGCCAGCTGCTCGAACTTCCAGTTATTTTTCATACGACAACAGTTGATTCCAATTCCTATGGCCTTATCGATGAAATCGGTTTGCCTAAGCTCGAAGCCGTTTTAAAAAAATTTCCAAAACTTAAGATGATAGGCCATTCTGCCGCTTTCTGGTCGGAGATTAGCGGAGACATCAAAGGTTTGGCAGAGAAGAACGGATACCCCGCCGGCAAAGTTGTAGATGGTGGCGCTATCCCCCGATTATTGCGGCAATGTTCTAATTTATTTGTGGACATTTCAGCGGGCAGTGGTTTAAATGCTCTAAAGAGAGATGAAGATTTTGCATATAAGTTCATAGAGGAATTTCAGGACAGAATAATGTTTGGTCTCGATATTTGTAATGCTGCGCAAATACCTCCTCATCTGGATTGGCTAAAAAACGCTAAGGCGGGCAGTCATATTTCGGAAATAGCGTATGAAAAAATAATATGGAAAAATGCAAACAGAATTTTGAATCTTGAATTGGAATAGTAATATGGAGGAAAATAATATGGCAAAACTAAGCGCCTTTGCTGATGAAGTTACGTATGAATTTGCAGGCCAGATAGATTTTCTGGTCAAGCAGGGCGTAAATTATATTGAGCCTCGGTTTTTTGACGGTCATGAAAATATAATGAACCTTACTGATTATCAGCTAAGGGAAGCCAAAAAAATACTTGACGACAATAATATTGGGGTTAGTGCAATTGGTTCTCCTATTGGCAAGGTAAAGTTGGATGAGCCGTTTGAGAATCACCTGGAGAAATTTAAACACGCTGTTGAATTGGCTGAGTTTTTTGATACGAAAAATATAAGAATGTTCAGCTATTATGCCCCGGCAGGCAAAAATATTTTTGATTATCATGACGATGTAGTTGAGCGTATGCTCAAGAAGATTGAGTTGCTTAAAAATATTGATATTGTAATGGTTCTTGAAAACGAAGCTGATATTTATGGCCAATTACCGGACAGGGCAGTTGAATTGGTAAAAGCTGTGGATTCTCCCAAGCTGCGTCTCTGCTATGACCCTGCTAATTTTGTTGTTGCTTTTGGCACAACTGACAATGTTCAGTCTTGTTGGCCGATTATGAAACCATATGTCAGCCATATACACATAAAAGACTGGAAAGTTGCTTCACCTTTGGGAAGTATGCCGGGTCAGGGCGATGCGCAGATAAAGTTGTTACTAAAAGAGCTTGCTGGTATGAATTATGTCGGCTTTGTTACAATGGAACCTCACCTGCAAAAAGGCGGCCAGTTTGGAGGAGTTACAGGGCCGGAATTGTTTGCACAGGCTATAAATGAAACTAAAAGAATGGCACAAGACGTCGGCCTTATAATGGAATAGTTCACAAAGGATAAAATAATGAAAAAATGGAGATTTGGTATCGTAGGCGCTGGTTTGATAGCGGAGTTTCATATAAAAGCCATCGCGGATATAGATGCACAGTTGATTGCGGTTTGTGATATAAATAAAGCACGTGCTGATAAAATGGCTTCTAAGCATAACTGCAAATCTTACGGTTCATATCAGGAGCTTTGCCAGGACAAAGAAATAGATATTGTAACGATTGCTACTCCGAGTGGTTTGCATATGGAACCTTCAATTGCTGCTGCCCAGGCCGGCAAACATGTTATTTGCGAAAAGCCAATGGAAGTTACAACCGAAAGAATAGACGAAATACTATGTGCCCATAAAAAGGCGGGTACTCGTATTTGCACAATATTTCCCACACGTTTTCATAAGGCATTTAAGCCAATCAAAGAAGCTGTTGCAAAAGGGCGTTTTGGGCGGATAACATTTGCATCAGTATCTGCTCCATTTTGGCGTACTGATGAATATTACAATGGTACATGGCATGGAACATGGAAACTTGATGGTGGCGGGGCATTGATGAATCAAACCATTCATACGATAGACCTTCTTTGTGCTGTTATGCCGCAAGTTGAGTCAGTTCAGGCTTACATGAATAATCTTGCTCATCCGCAGATTGAAGCCGAGGATACCGCGGTAGCCGTACTGAAGTTTGTAGATGGAACACTCGGTTCTATATACGGCACTACGGGTTCGTATCCCGGCGAACAAAGATGTTTTACAATAACTGGAACAAATGGAACAGTTGTTCTTCGAGATGATATGATTACAACATGGCAGTTTAGAGATGAATTGTCTGAAGATGAACAAATTCGCCAAAGATTTGCTAAAACTGATGGCAAGTCGGGCGTTGCCGATCCTGCTGACATAAGCCATCAAGGCCATACCGATAATTTCAAAGGATTTATCAATTGTCTTGAGTCTGGCGAAAAATTTGAATTGGAAGGCAATGAAGGCCGAAAATCTGTACAGCTTATCCGGGCGATATATCAATCTGCTAAGGATATGAAAATGGTAAAACTATGCATAACTAAATAGTCGGCTCGCTTCTCTTTTCGAATTCGCAAACGCGAAGCCGGCAAATAAATTAGCAAGCCTCGCGATGCGTGAGTAATTATACCAATTGGTATTATTCCGTCAGTTTTTTGGGTTCCTGGAGAATTTCAGCGACATAGTTCAGGAATTGTGCTGCTTCTGCGCCGTTTGCGATTCTATGATCAACCGCAATCGTCATTTTCATAAGTTTGCGAATCACGATATTTCCGTCGTGTGCAACGCAGCTGTCGGCGATTCTGCCAACGCCGAGAATACTGCACTGGCCCGGCACAACAATCGGAATAAATGAATCGATGCCGTATGCGCCGAGATTGCTTACTGTTATGCAGCCGCCTTCGAGGTCAGTCGGCGTAAATTTGCCCGCCTTTGTACGTTCGATGAGTGCTGTGCTATACTGTGCGACTTCGGCAAGAGTTTTCTTGTCAACGTCTTTGACTATCGGAGCGATAAGGCCGCCTTTGACAGAAATCGCAAGGCCCACGCCGATAGACTCGGCAAGTTGAATCGAATCGCCTTCAAATTTGCCGCTCATAATCGGCCACTTCGCCATTCCCAGCGCGAGGGCTTTGATTATCATATCGTTGAAGGATATTTTCACGCCGCCGCTTTTGTTCAGTTCGGAGCGAAGCGCAGCCATCTCTGTTACATCGACAACGACATTCAGATAGAAGCACGGAATTTCACGCTTCGATTGAAGCATTTTTTCCGCGATGATTTTGCCGAATTTGTTCAACGGCACTTTCTGGCCGGGTTTGTATGCCGGAGCGTCTGTTGTTTTCGCAGCGGCCGCAGGTTTTTTCTCCGCGACAGGAGCTTTAACTTCATCTTCGAGCGTGAAAAGCACTTCGCCGACCGGAACAGTCTGGCCTTCTTTAACGAGAATATCTTTTACAATGCCTTCGACCGGCGATTCCATTTCGAGCGTCGCCTTATCGGTTTCCACTTCAAAAAGTACTTCGCCTTTGCTGATTTTCTGTCCTGCATTAATTTTGCAGCTTACAATCGTGCCTTCTTCCATTGTCTGCCCCATCAGCGGCAGTTTTACTTCGCGTGCCATGTCTCAATCCTAATTTAATTTTTAAAGGTGTTATTTTGCTCTTTTACAAACAAACAAACGATAAGTTTTGGTTTCCATAAAATCTTTGCCGGTACGTTTGCCGTAAAGATATTTATTGTGAGCCTTTTCAAGTTTCTTGCGATATTTCCATTTTACAAGTTTCGTAATCCATGGATTCCTGCTCATCAGAAATCTGTCAACAGCGCCTGCGATTGGAATCATTACTTCCTTAGTGGCTCTGTCGAGGATATCCATATTCGGTGCTGTCTCGGCGGTGATGTCGATATCTTCGATAATCTTGAAATTAGAGTTTTTCATTATGCCCATAAATTTTTCGAATCTGTGTCCGCCTTTAAGCCCGTACTCAACCTGCGATTGTTTCTTGAAAAAGTCGCAGATAAGAATATATCCGTTCGGATTCAGCAGTGATTCAGCGATATCGATTACTGTGTCGAGTTCGATGTACTGAAAACTTTCGCAGAACTGAATCATATCGTATTTTTTATTGGTTTGAATTTCTTCGAATTTGCATTTGAAGACTTCGGTGGTTTTTGGCATTCTCTCCTCGACGAGTTTATTCTGATAATCCGTCGGGCAAACGCAATCGACTTTGTAGCCGAGGTCAGAGAGCTTTTTGGAAAAAGCACCAGTTCCGCAGCCGACGTCAAGAATCGATTTCACTTCAGCAGGGATATGCGAGATGATAAATTTGCAGTATTCATCCTGCGCCAGATGCATATTAAGAATCTCCGGCTCAAGTCCCTTTTTCCAGAGTCCGTAGTGCAGATGCTCAAGTTTAAACAGTCCCTTACCGGCTATATGGCCGATTTCAAGGCCTATTTCGCGTGATACGTGTCTTTTTTTTTCTGCCAATTGTCATTCCTTTATGTTTTTTATCATTGTGAGGAAGTTTACCCCCGCGCAGGCAGGGGAAGCAATCTCTTGCTTTCTATTTAGACGAAACCGAAAAATGATAGTCGTTTCCCACCAATCCCGCAAGCAAAAATCGAAATTGGGAAGGGTTTGTTTGTGTTCAATTGCCCCAACCATTCACAATGCAACAAAGCAGGAAAAATTGGGACTGGCCCAAGTTTAGCCGCTTCCGGTATTTTAATCCTCGATCTTTCAGGATTTTTTATTCCTTGAAAAGAAAAATCAGAGAGGACGGAAGCGAGTAGGGTGGGCTTTAGCCCACGCGGTCGTACTTTTATTTTTAAACTTTGATTTTTGATTTATTTACAGTCTTTCGTATTTTATAAACGCGCGGTACAGGCCGTTGATTCGGATGCCTTCGATAACCATCGGCGGATATTTTTCATTTCTCGGCTGAAGTCGGATTTTATTTTCGCTTTCGAAAAAGACGCGTTTAAAAGTCGTCTCGTGCGGCTCGGCCATACGCACAAAGCAGTCGTCGCCGTTTCGCACTTCCAGCCCAGGCGAAAAGATTACGATATCGCCCTCGACAAATTTCGGCTGCATTGAATCGCCGATAACCCGCACAGCGAACGCGTGCGCATCATCGACATCCGGACAGCGGACATAATCATCTGCAAACCCCGCTGGATACTGCAAATCGTCAAAATCGACCGGATAGCCCGCTGCGACGCGGTTTATTATAGGGATAAGATTGCCCGGCTGTTTGTCGGTGATTTGCATATCGAGTTGCAGCTGGCCTTCCGAAAGCAGGTCGTTAAGCTCCCTGTTCTTGACTTTCTTGTCCATCAGGCCGCGTACGAGTTTTCGCCAGCGTTCGTTTTCAGCCTTTGACGCCTCGAACTGCTCCCGCACATCCGCAGGTGCGCGGTCGAGGTTGGCCATTTGACGAAGACTGCCCGGCGTTACACCAAAAGCCTCTTCGAGTTTGCGCAGCAGCTCATCGCTCGGCGGATTCTTGACCTTTTCATTTTCAATTGTCGAAAGATACGGCTTTGAAAATCCCGTCTTTGCGGCGACTTCGTCCAGCGTCAGCCCCAATTCACGGCGTTTATTGCGTATTACCTGACCTAATGACATTTTTGTTTTCCTTAACTATGTAGGTATATTTGTTTGATAAGTATATAACTTTTCTGTGTTTTTGCAAGAAATATATTATGGTATAAGCAAAAATTAAGATAATTTGCAGGGTGGGTTTGGGATGTTATTGGTATAGGTATCGATAATGTCGCGTCAGGCGTTATTGTTTTCGGTTGACGTTGTCAGCACGAAGCACATTACACCAGAACCGACACCGAGACGTTACCGTTACCGATACCCATAACTCAATTAAATTCTTTGTGTCTTAGTGCCCTGGTGGCTATAATATTGCGGAAAGGGCGTTTAGCTCAGTTGGTTAGAGCGCACGGATCACACCCGTGAGGTCACAGGTTCGAGTCCTGTACCGCCCAGTTTGGTGCGTTTCAAAACTGTTTTTATTCTCGCCTCAACCTTTCCAGCATCCTTCTTTAGTTCGCATTCCCAGATAACATTCCCCGCAGACGCCGAATCTTAATTTTATTTATTAATGATAAAGTATTTTCTACCTTTTCTTTCAATTATATTTTCGTTTAGCAATAAACCAATTATAGACCAGGATAAGTAATCTTTGTTAGCTCCTAAAAAATCAGAACGAATATCTAAAATATTGGCTATATCTACGTTACGTAACCCTTCAGGGTGTATCTTTAATGTTTCAATGATCGCTTGCTTTAGTAAGTTTACTCCTTCTTGAGCTTTGTCATTTGGCGTCATAAAAAACATGCCTCAATACAAATTATATTTTTAAAAGGTTTTTAAGAACAAGATTTGCAACTTTTACATTAACAGCATTTCCAAGTGCAGTCATTGCTGCAGAGCCCGCAGGAAAATATTTCAATTTATCCATAGACTGTAATCGAGCACATTCTTTTACAGTCATATAACGTCGTTCCCATCCAATAATTGGAACCTGAGTGGTAGTCATAGCGACTAATGAAGGTGAGGTTGTCGGTCGTTTAACCCTTACACCAGATGCTCTGAATTGAATTACGTAATCCCAAATATTGCGTTCCCCACCTTTGCAATTCCACTCTAGCTTTTGCAAACTTGGAGGAAATTTCATAATCTTCTCAAGCCAGCAATCAATATTTTTCTTATGATTTTTGTAAAGTTCTCTATTATGTTTTATAAATATTTGTTTCCAGCCAGGGAATGAATTCTCTTCATATCTTGCATAGCTAGGTACATGTGTGATCAAATCTTCTCTGGAATGATAATTAAGTGATTTACCAAAACTCCCTTTTTTATTACGAAGCTTTGCCAACTCAATCTCAAATAAAGAATCATATTCATATGGATAGGTAGCTTTAAATTCCATGCTCCATATAGGGGATGGCAACTCTTCAGTTTTAGGGAATTTTGTAATAAAATCTTGCCAAGTTTCTAAACAAGTTGTTACCTGCGTACTTAACCCGATCGCATCCTTGGGATTTTTGTCAAGTATGTTATGAATAGATATATCTTCGTCTGTTGTCTGCGGTTCGGGCCATTCAAATTTCTCCAGTCCTCCTAATTGACCTACCATATACATTCTTTCTCGAATTTGTGGAACGCCGAATCTATGGGGTGAGAGTTGAGCATGTTTCACTTCATAACCAAGTTTTTCTAATGCAAGTTTTACTTTTGTATAAGTATTGCCTTTATCGTGTCTAACAAAATGCGCAACGTTTTCTAGAAGAATGTATTTAGGCTGACAATGTTTTAATATTTCTACAATATTAAAAAAAACTGTTCCCCTTACGGCATCTTTCCATCCCATCTGATCTCCTGCCTTTGAAAATGGTTGACAAGGAAAGCCGGCACATAATAAATCGTGACGAGGAATTTCATAAGGATTAATTTTTTTTACATCGCCTGCTGGCGTGATTCCAAAGTTTGCTTCGTAAGTTTTACGAAGTTTTTCATCTATCTCACATGCAAATACACATTTAGCCCCTAACTTTTTAGCTGCTAAATGAAATCCGCCTAATCCTGCAAATAAATCAATAAATTTCATATACTAAATTTTCTTCTTACACCAATTTAAAATTTCTTTTCGTAAAGTAGGATCAGATAAGTTTTTATTATATACAGCCTTAAAGATTCTTACTCTATCAAAGACTAAACTATAATCATCTACTAAATCACTTAAAGTTTCATTCGGAGGAATTGAAGGTATCATAATTCCTTGTAGCGGATCTACGGACCAATGAATAAAATTACGCCAAGCTTTGATTGAAATAGGCTTTTTGTCTGGGAAATTAATACCAGCACCACATTGTAACAGAAGAATTATTTGATTAGGTCTTGAATCTTCATGCGATTTCCATGCAATAATATCCACTCCTTTGTCTTTATCCTTTGGTTTTGGAGTTTTATGACCTATACTTTCTGATGTTTTTAATGATATAGATTTTATCTGTTCTTTTAAACTTCTTGCGTTGGGAAAACCTATGACTTCTGATTCGCCTCCTAAATATACTTTAGCAGCTTCATTTGATAATCTCTCAAATAATTTAGTACCATCATTAATTCCCTTCTTTTTCTTAACGCCTTCAAGAGAAAAAATTAAACACATTAAGAGTTCAGGAATATTCTCTAATTTTTTTATTGGTTCTATGATTTTACCATTTACAACAAATGGAGATGCTTTTCCATATAATCGGTTCCGAAGGGTTAACTCACTAAAAATGCTATCTATGGTTTCTTCTTTCAAATCTTGAACGTATGCTTGTAATAAATCTGTAATAGTAGACTTAGAAAGCGATTTATTTTTGGAAATAATATAATATTCAATCCAATCAGCCATGATGTAAATGGACGTTGTGTCTTGCAAATCAATCATTTTAATATCGCTTTTTTTAATTCACCGATAGCTTCATCTAATTCTCTCCATAAGGGGACAATTTCTTTATCTCCCTTATACTTATAAGCAGTTTGTAAAGCGTTTTTTATTGCCCTAGTAGCAACTTTTATTTTCTTTTTAAGAAATTCTTTGTCGCCCCCACTTCTTTCATAAGCTTCTTCTAAGCTGTTATAATCTAGTAAATATTTAGTTGCCTCTTTATCTGCCAATATAGGTGCAAGGTGACTCGTAATTTTTCTCGAATCTGTAAGTATGGGGGTTTTATCTTTACCATTACCAAAAATCCATGTTAAAAGAATTTCTAAATTCTGTAATTTATTTTTAGGAATCAATGGTTTTTGAAGATTTGCTTCTTTATATGAAGGCACTCCTATATATTCTCTAATAGATGGTGAATTAATTGCAACCGTAATTAGCGAAAATCGATTTATAATTTCTTTAGCATCGATCGAATCTAATTCATTTTTAGCTTGGTCGAAAATTTTATAATACATATATTGTTTTTTTATGGTATCAGACCTATCCCCAATTTTTTTTTGAACATTTTGAATACTCTGTTCAATATTTTTATTCTTTTTGCTTTCCTCTTCAATTCTCGCAGCTATATATTTTGCCTTTGCATATGCCTCCCATTTTAACACGCCTGTAATATGCCTTACGCCTAAATAAGGGGATACATCTTTTAAATTCTTATAGATTATCGAAGGTATTATTTTTAGGTCTGATTCGATAGTTGAATTTTTGGGACTTGGAAAATCTGCAGTTCTAATTTGGACTTTGTCTCTCAGCACTTGATCCGTCAGTAGTTTGGCCGTGGCAATTCTTCGATTGCCTTCAATTACAATGAATCTAATATTTTGATTATTTTTAATTAATTTTTCAAATTCATCCTGTAGTTTGTCAATATCAAGATCCCAATTAAATGAACTTGGAATATTTTTGGGGACGGCAACAATGGGTTCCTCCTCAAAGTACCCATTTTCAGCCATAGAAAATGCAATTTCTTCCAAATCAAATTCATTATAAAGAACTTTTAAAATATCTAATTGGGTACCACTCTGATGTTCTTCTGCAAGACGTGGATTTTGGCTGTCTAGTTCAATTCTATCTAAAGGAATGTTTATTTGCGGCTTTTTTCTGCCAATTTCATAATCTGTTTTTTTAGGCATTGGTAGCCTCCCAAGTTAACAGTACTACTCTTTTATCACACAGAAAAGTGAATTACTATATTTGTAACTATATATTTTCAGCTTATTCTAACCTGCGGCTACAGAAAATGGAAAGAAATTTTCTTTTAAATGAGTAAGCCGATTCATTATGTTTCACAATTTGGATAGGAAATGAATCTCAATAGACTATAAAGAAAACAATTTGCTTATAGGCAATTTAGTGTTGGAATTCAGAGTAAGTCGCTCCTTTAAAAAGATTTTTTGTGTGCTGTACTTTTGCCGTGTTAATCCGTGTCTGAAAAAAACTTGATTTACCGACAAAAATATGTTATAATACCCCCATAAAATTAAAGATTAAATTCAACTTCTAAGTTCTATTTCTGTACGCTTCACACTTCACGAGATGCGTTTACGATTTTTGGCTTTTTTTTACATTTTTCTGTCGTTTTCAGTGCATTTCACTGTCATTTACTGTCTTTTAGTTGCGTTTAGTTGTTGAAAATTGCTAAAAACGCAGGCTTTTGGGCCATTTTAGCGCGTGAAAAAGCGCAATTCGAGTGTTTTTGCGTGTAAATATGCGCAATTTGATGTTTTTTTCATGTAATATCGCGCAAGTTGACTGTAAATTTATGCAGGTTTGTTATAAAAGAGCGCAGGTTTGACATATTTGCGCACGCGAATACTGGCGCGGATTTTTGAGAACTTGCATTCCCAAGCTCTTCACTCTTAACTTTTCACTATTAACTCTTAACTTTTAGTTTACTTTCATCGCTGTTTATGGTAACTACTACAGGTTTATAATGCGGAAATACTCTATACAAGAGACGCTTTTGGTTAAATCTCTGTGAACTCTGTGGTCTTGAGCCGTAGCGAAACCCCTTTGGGGTCGGTGGCTAAATTAAAATATATCTCTGTGGCAATAATGAATTTAGAAGACTTACGCAACCAAATAGACCAGATTGATGCAAAGCTCGTTGAGCTGTTAAATCAGCGTGCGCAGGTAGTTATAGGAATCGGCAAGCTCAAGGGCGATGGCCCTGTTTACGCTCCCGACCGTGAGAAAAAGGTACTCGAACGGATAGCGAAGTTGAACAAAGGCCCGTTGCCGGACAAGACGTTATTCGCTGTCTGGCGGGAACTTATGAGCGGTTCGTTCTTTCTTGAAAGGCCGTTGCGGATTTCATATTTGGGCCCTGAAGGCAGTTTTACGCATACAGCCGCCGTTCGCAAATTCGGCCAAAGCGTTGACTACGAACCAGTTACGGACATTCGCGGAATCTTCGACGAAGTTACCCGCGGGCATTGCGATTTGGGTGTTGTACCGGTTGAGAATTCCGCCGGCGGAGGCGTTATCGAAACGCTGGATGCTTTCGCGGATACAAGCGCGATGATTTGCGCCGAAGTTTATATGCCGATTCATCATAACTTATTGGCTAACTGTACTTTAGAGCAGGTGAAAAAGATTTACTCCAAGCCGGAGATCTTCTCCCAGTGTCGTCAGTGGCTAAGCAAGACGTTCAAGGAAGCCAATACGATAGCGGCCGCATCGTCAGCAAAGGCTTCGCAGATGGCTGCCGAGGAAAAATTTTCCGCCGCGATAGGTTCGGACATTGCCGCCGAGTTGTACGGCTTGAAGATTATCTGTGAGAACATTGAAGACATTGGAAACAACGTAACACGTTTCCTTATAATAAGTAAAGAAGATGCTCGCCCGACCGGCGAAGACAAGACCTCGATATTGTTTAGTACTGCTCATAAGGCCGGTGCTTTGGCGGATGTGCTGAATGTGTTTAAGCAGCGTGAAGTCAACCTGACGAATATTGAATCGCGGCCGAGTAAGAAGCGTCAGCGTGAGTATTATTTCTTTGTCGATTGTCAGGGGCATCGCAAAGATGAAAAATTGATTGAGTGTCTAAAGGAAATTAAACAGCACTGCCTGCAGCTTTCGGTGCTCGGCAGTTATCCGAAAAACGATTTAATTTTAGAAGCATAGGAGCTTATCAAAATGAGAAAACCATTTATTGGTGGTAATTGGAAAATGAATACCGACAGCAAGTCGGCGGCGGAACTGGCAAAAGGCGTTGCTGAAAAGTGCGCGAATTTTCTTGGTAAAGTGGATGTTGCCGTATGTCCGCCATTTGTTTATTTACTCGCTGCGAAGGCTGCTTTGGGCAGTTCAGCGGTTGGTTTGGGCGCACAGGACGTTTATTTTGAAGCCAAAGGCGCATTCACCGGCGAAGTAAGCTGTGGAATGTTAAAAGACGTTGGCTGCAAATATGTTCTCGTCGGCCATTCTGAACGCAGGCACGTGATAAAGGAAACCGATGCCCTTATCAATAAGAAACTTACAGCCGCTATTGACGCGGGATTGCTTCCGATTTTCTGTGTCGGCGAACTTCTTGAGGAACGCAACGCAGGCAAAACAGAGGCTGTTGTAACGGAACAAATCCAAAAAGGCATGGCCGGTATATCCGCTGAAAAGGCGAAATTAGTTGTTATCGCTTATGAGCCGGTTTGGGCGATTGGAACGGGCGTTAATGCTTCGCCGGAACAGGCACAGGACGTTCATTTTATGATTCGACAGTTGATTGCGAAAATGTATAATAAAGGTTTGGCTGATGGTATGATAATTCAGTACGGCGGCTCGGCCAAACCGGACAACGCAGCGGTGCTGATGGCAAAGCCGGATATTGACGGCTTGCTCGTAGGCGGCGCAAGTTTGAAGGCTGACGATTTCGCGGCGATGATTAAAGCCGCAGCCGAAGTAAAAAAATAGTCATAAACATTTTGTTTTTAAAGAGATAAAGAAAAACTTTTTTCAGGGATTTTAAAATGATGCAATTGACATTAGCGGCTGTGCCGTTCGTAATGAAGATGGTAGTCGGGCTTTGGGCGATGATTGCTGTGGTTCTGATTCTTGTAGTATTAATTCAGAAGGGCAAAGGCGGTGGACTGGCGAGCGCTTTTGGCGGCTTGGGCGGTTCACTGCTCGGCACAAAGACAGGCGATTTCCTTACATGGGTTACGATTTGTCTTGTCGCGGTATGGCTTCTTTTGAGTGTTGTCGCGGTAAAGTATTTCAAGCCGGCCACGAGCGAATATTTGCAGCCGACGCCGGTACAGAGTTCTGTTCCAGCGACGACTCCGACAGCTCCTGTTCCGCCTGCGCAGACACCGGAAAACACACAGCAGCCGGCTGCCGAAACACCTGCGCAAGTTCCGCAGGCCAATACACCCGCAAATCAATAAAGGAATTTTATGTTAAATAGTATGACAGGCTTTGCGCGTGTTTGCCGGGAGATTGACGGCGTAAGTTACGCTGTTGAAATTCGTTCGGTCAACAATCGCTATTTTAAACCTTCGCTGCGCGTTCCTGAAGCGGTATCGTTTCTTGAGCAGGAAATAGAAAAGATGCTTCGCCAGAACGTTTATCGCGGCGCGGTGAGCTATATGTTGCGTTTCAAAAATGTCAGCGGCGAGCCGATGTACGAAGTCGATTCCGGCGCGATGAAGAGTTACATCGATAAACTGAACAGCATTCAGTGCGGTTCGGGTGTGCAGTGCAGAATAAATCTTGCGGATTTGCTTGTGCTGCCTGGCGTTATCAGGCCGCAGGAGCCGGATGTTGAGAAAGCGGAATATCTAAAGAAAGCTGTCTTTGCGGTAACAAGCGAAGCGATTGAGCAGTTCAAAAAGATGCGAGCTGTTGAAGGGCAGTCTTTGGCTGACGATTTGAAACAGCAGTGCAGCCGGATTAGCGATTTGCTCGAAGAAATCAAGACGCGCTCGAAAGTTGTTGTAACTGAATATCAGGTCAGACTTGCGTCACGTGTAAAAGATTTGATGGCGGCAGTCAGACTTGAGCTTGATAAGGATTTACTGGCGCGTGAAGTTGCGCTTTTTGCTGATAGAAGCGACATAAGCGAAGAAACGATTCGATTAAGTTCGCACATCGAGCAGTTTTTGTCTAACTGCGATACGGGCGAGTTCGCCGGCAGGAAACTGGATTTCATTTCGCAGGAAATGCTGCGAGAAGCCAATACAATAGCAAGCAAAGCGTCTGATTCGCAAATTTGTCTTAATGTGGTTGAGATAAAAACTTGTATTGAACGTATTAAAGAACAGGTGCAAAACATTGAATAACACAAGCCAACAGTCGAATGCAACCGGGAAGATTATAGTGATAAGCGGCCCCAGCGGAGTCGGTAAAAGTACGATTTGTCAGCGTATTATAAAAGAGTTCGGCGAGGGACTTTACTCAAGCGTCTCGGCGACCACTCGCGCCAGAAAAAATGGTGAGACCGAAGGTGCTGATTACTTTTTTATAAGTCAGGACGAATTTAAGAAGCAGGTCAAAGCCGGCAACTTTCTGGAATGGGCCGAGGTGTTCGGGAATTTTTACGGAACGCCGAAGGACAGAGTGCATCAGGCACTGGAGCAGGGCAAAATTGTTCTGCTTGAGATTGATGTTAAAGGCGCCAAGGCTGTGAAGAAACTTTATCCTGATGCGGCGCTGATTTTTATAATGCCTCCGCGTCATCAGGAGCTTCAGCAGCGAATCATCAGCCGCGGAAGAGACGAGCAGGCAGATGTCGAAACACGACTTGCCGGCGCAAACGATGAAATCGAAGCAGGCTGGCTTATTTATGATTTTGTGATAATAAACGATGAACTTGAATCTGCGGTCGCAGAGACAATACAAACAATTAAAAAAGCAATTGGAGTAAAAAATGATTGACGAATTAAAGAATAAAGCGATTTTTGAAAAAGTCGGCGGCGCATTTAAGGTTTCAGCGCTTATCCAGAAAAGAATGGTTGAACTTATGGAAGGTTCACGCCCGCTTATCGAAAATACCGAAGGTATGACGATGATGGAAATAGTCGTTGAAGAGATTATGCAGGATAAAATAGCGGCAGATTTCTCACCTCCTGAAAAGGCTGAAATGCCAAAACTGTAGGTATTGAATGGCAAACGAATCGACGATTAATGGATTGAAAATTTTGCTCGGCGTAAGCGGCGGGGTCGCTGTGTATAAAGCAGTTGACCTGGCCAGCAAACTGACCGCAGCCGGCGCTGTTGTCGATACCGTTATGACCGACAGCGCGTGCAAATTCGTTTTGCCAAAAAGTTTTGAGGCTGTAACGGGCAGACCGGTTTATACCAGTATGTGGGAAAACCCGCAGGAATTGGAAATCAGTCATATCAGCCTTGCTGACAGTTGTCAGTTTGTTATCGTTGCGCCAGCCACGGCGAACATCATCGGCAAAATGGCAAACGGCATTTGCGATGATTTGTTGAGTACGACGCTTTGCGCCTGCTGGCAGAAGAAAATTCTGTTTGCGCCGGCGATGAACGAAAAAATGTGGACGAATCCTGCTGTGCAGAAAAATGTCGAAACGCTGAAAAAAATGGGCGCTGAAATAATCGGGCCGGAAAAAGGAAGATTAGCCTGCAAAACCGTCGGCATCGGAAGAATGACAGAGCCGGCGGATATAATAAAACATCTCGAACAAATTGCGAAATAAATGAAATCAAAGCGATTGCATTTCTTAATTACAGCAGGGGGGACGAGAGAATATATCGACCCTGTTCGCTTCATCACTAACGCAAGCAGCGGTAAAATGGGCTGTGCTTTAGCGAGTGCTGCGTTAAAGGTCGGGCATCGAGTAACACTCATAACGACTGTAAAAGATTTAAAATTTAAAATTGAAAATTTAAAATTGTACGAAGTTGAAACGGCCGAGGATATGTTTAAGGCTGTAAAAAAGCATTTCCTAAAATGTGATTGTCTGATTATGGCCGCGGCGGTTTCGGATTACACGCCGGCGAAAAAATCCAAAATAAAAATCAAAAAATCCAAACAAGATTTAATAATAAAGTTAAAACCAACCACCGACATTTTAAAATGGGCGGGAAAGAACAAGAAGAAAAATCAGTGCGTTGTCGGCTTTGCGCTTGAGGATAGAAATTTACGCAAAAACGCAGAGAAGAAACTGCAAAGCAAAAACCTCGATATGATTATCGCCAATGAACCTTCGGCAATCGGCAGCGAGAAATCAACTGTTCAAATCAAACGCAAAAACAGCGATTGGCAAATATTACCAAAGGCGGATAAATCTTTTCTGGCTAAAAGGATTATTAATCTTCTAAACAAACAAAACAAAATTGCTAATCGATGATGTTTTGAATAATGATGAAAGAAAAAGCTATCTTCACGGTAGTACAATAAAGAATTTCTTTTAATATCTTTTCCTTATAGCCATTGCACCGAATGTTAAAAGAAAAATCGTCGCAGGTTCTGGTATTATTGCAATCCATGCTTCCGGACTGCTGCCGTTATATCCATAACCCACAATAGTTTTACCATCAGCGGATATTCCTGTTGCCGCCGTTAAAGTCCATTGTTGTATTCCGTTCCAAGCGGTCAGGTCTGCTCCCAAACTTATAAGTAAATCTTTCAAATTCTGCATACCGCCAGACTCTGTCCAATAAAAAGCACCTGCTGAATTGGTACCAACCACGACTGAACCATCTGCGGAAACCGCAGTGGCATAGCCTCCGCCTATATTTATCATGCCGTCTCCAGCGGTGTAGATGAATGCTTCCTGTCCCAAAGCAGAATAGCCATATCCTACTATAACAGAATTATCTGCAGAAACCGCGTTGGCACGGCTTTCGAATTTTCCACCTTCAAAATCACCCAAACCAACCATACCTGTAGCTGATGTCCAGCGAAACGCCTCGTTACCGGAAGCTGATGTACTTTCGCCGACCACTATCGTTCCATCCGCTGAAACTCCACGTGCCCAACTCGAATCAGTGCCTCCGGGCAAATAGCCGAGTCCGACCATTCCACCTGTTGATGTCCAGTGGAAGGCTTCTGTGAAAAGCGGGCTATAGCCATAGCTCACGCCAACCACAACTGAACCATCGGCTGAAACTCCCCAGGCACTGCTTTTAGTTGCCTCTGGCAAGAGGCCAATATCTGTGTTGCTGCTTGATGTCCAGCGATATGCTTGTACTTGTCCTGACCATGTACGTAATTCACCAACAACTACAGAGCCGTCACCTGAAATTGCCTTGCCAAAGCTATATGAATTTGCAGTAGTGTTGAGATTTTGTATTCCTCCTTCGGCTGTCCACTGAAAGGCGTCATAATAATTAGTGGAACCACTCTCTCCGGCAACTTTTGAACCACCGGCTGAAACTCCATATGCTTTGCTTTCATATGTGCCACCCGGTAAATCGCCTAATCCATGTAAGCTTGCTGCAGAAAACGCCAAATGCGTAAATGCCAATAGGAAAACTATAATAATTGACTTGTGTTTCATCTCTTTCTCTCTTTCCTTTAATTAGGCGGTATTATATCAAACAAATCAAAATTGTCAATAGAAAAAAAGACAGTTACAAATTGGTGATATAATTTAATCTTTTAGCTAAAGATAACCGCGTGGGCTTCCATCTTCGCTAAAGCTACGACGGACAAGAAAGCCCACCCTACAGATCTGCAAAAAAATTATCAAGTGCCTAATCTGCAGGAATACAAAAATCCATATAACATGCTCCTGCTTCGCATCGTTTTTCCTGTTCTTCTATCCATTTCAGCAACCCTATTTCCTTTTGCCTTTTTACGTCCGCAATAAGATTTGGATATTTTTTGGTAAGTCTGTCAAAATGTTCACATGGAAACTGCTCGCAATCAGCACAGACTTTTAACTTTTTTTCTTCTATACATTTTCTTATTGGGCACTTGGGGTTGCCGCAACCGCCTCTACAGCCAGGGCAAGTCTCGTTAAGTTTGCTGAAAAAATTCAATGCTTTGCAAAAAACTTTAAACTCAGGCACTTCTTCATGGCCAAAAATCTCCCATCCGCTTTTTTTGAGGGTCTGCTGTAATGCCGAGGCTTGTGCAGGTATTCGAGCTATCTCTGCACAAAGTTTGCAATACAGCCCGCAATATGTAACATATTTCAAATTATCCATTGCACACCTTTAACAAAAAATTTTTAGTCTTTAATTCCTAAATCTTCTTTGGTTAAGATGCTCTCGAATTTATAGCCGGCAGTTGTAATGTTTTCGGATGCGCCTTGTTTGCGATCAATCACGGCGACAATCTTCTTAACTTTTGCTCCCGCTTCTGTGATTATTTTTGCCGCTTCAAGAACCTGGCCGCCGGTGGTTGCGATATCCTCAACGAGCAAAACGACATCGTCAGCTTTCAAAACGCCTTCGACCATTTTGCTTGTGCCGTAATCTTTTTTGCTGTTGCGGACGATAATCCATTTTTTGCCGGTCTGCATTGCTGTCGCTGCGGCAAGTGCAACTCCGCCGAGTTCTGCGCCTGCGATTAGCGTAACATCGCTCGTTGCGTGTTTTGCGAATTCTTCGCCGAGAGCTTTCAAAATATCCGGCTGCGTCTCGAATAGATATTTATCCATATAATATTTGCTTTTTTTACCACTTCTTAATGTAAAATCGCCTTCGAGATACGATGTTTCTTTTACGCGCTTTGTCAGTTCCTGTTTTGTCATTGTTTTAAACTTTCAATTCTGTTTTTTTGTTAATTTTGCCGCGATATTTTCTTATCGCAGGTTTGACTGCTTCATTTATAAAATCAACTACCTGTTCTGGCGCTCTTCCGACATAATCTTTCGCGTTCAGCACTTTATTGAAATCGACTTTCGCAAAAGCGGTGTCGCCTTTGAGTCTTTCAATCAAATCGTTTGCTTTTCCAAATTCTTTAACCTGCTGTGCGGCTGCCTGTGAATGCACTCTGATTTTTTCGTGGAGCATTTGGCGATTTCCGCCTGCTTTTACCGCTGCCATCAAAATATTTTCCGTCGCCATAAAGGGCAGTTCGGAATTGATTCTTGCCGCGATGACTTTCGGATAAACCACAAGGCCGCTGGTAACGTTAATCAAAATCTCAAGTATTCCATCTGCCGCGAGGAACGCTTCCGGCAATACAACTCTTCTGTTTGCAGAATCGTCAAGCGTTCTTTCGAGCCATTGCTCGGCTGCGGTCATTTGCGGACTGCTCGACAGACTAATCAATAATCGTGAAAGTGCCGTTACACGTTCACAACGCATTGGATTGCGTTTATACGCCATTGCGCTGGAGCCGATTTGCGATTTTTCAAACGGCTCTTCGATTTCCTTTAAATTTGCCAGCAGGCGGATATCATTGCACATTTTGTGTGCGGATTGTGCGATGCCTGCGATTGTATTGATAATAAGCGAATCAATTTTTCGTGAATATGTCTGGCCGGTAACGGGGCAGAGTTTGTCAAAATCAAATGCCTTTGCGACCATTTTGTCTAACTGTTTTACTTTTTTGTGATTGCCTGCGAACAGTTCGAGGAACGATGCCTGTGTTCCGGTTGTTCCTTTAACGCCTCTGAAAGGAATATTCACGATTCTATATTCTATTTCCGCCAGGTCGCTGACGAAATCGTTGCACCAAAGTGTCGCGCGTTTGCCGACAGTTGTTAATTGTGCTGGCTGAAAATGCGTGAAGCCAAGTGTTGGCATTTTGCGGTATTGCTTTGCGAATCCGCTTAATGCGTCAATCAGGCTTGCGAGTTTGGCAGCGATAATCTGCATTGCGTTTCGCATAATAATCAAATCAGCATTGTCGCCGACGTAACAGCTTGTCGCGCCGAGGTGAATAATCGGAGCGGCTTTGGGTGCAGCTTCGCCGAATGTGTGGATGTGTGCCATTACATCGTGGCGGAATTTCTTTTCGAATTCTGCGGCCTTGTCGAAATTAATATCGTCAAGGTGCTGCGACATCTGGCTGATTTGAGCGGAGGAGATTTTCAAGCCGAGTTTTTTTTCAGCCTTTGCCAGTTCCAGCCAGAGTTTTCGCCAGGTCGAAAATTTTGTTTGATTCCCAAACAATTCCGCCATTTCCTTTGAGGCGTTGCGTTCCACTAACGGCGAGTTGTAAATGTTTTGATTTTTAACCATATCTTATCCTGAATATAATATTTATATTACATACTACAAGTAGTAATAGTCTAATTGTAAACTTCTTGTTGTCAAGCAGTTATAAAATACAATAATGCGCAAATAATAACGATATGCGATATAAGTACATTATATTTTGGCTCCATAAACCCATTTTCCTGAATTTGTAGCTCCTTGAGGATGAATGCGGTTATCGTTTTTTAATTCCTGAAGCATTCGTTGTATTTGGTACTTGGAACACGATGGTAACACGTCCTGCAGTTCCTGAAGTTTGCAGCCGTCAGTGCCGTTGCTTTTAATATGTTTTACAAGTAATTCTTTCTTTTCATTTCGGTCAAGTCCTCGTTTGCGTGTGTATATTCCTTCTTTGCCGAGGAAAGTGTAGAAACGACGAGACAATAAATACTTTGTGCCCCGACCTCTGCCTACGACTTCAACTATACCATGCTCAACAAGAGAATGTAATATTGGCAGCATAGTTGGAGTAATTTCTTTATTGCCATTAATGGCATTAAGTGTCAGCAGTTCATTTGTGCCGAAAGATATGGATTTTTCCTGTCCGACTTTTTCAAGGAATTTTAAAAAGTTGACGTCCTGTATTTCTCCGTTTAGCACCAGCGAAACCTGATATTCATCGGTATCTGAAAAGTCAGGGAGCGGTTTGCTTTGTTTGATACTTTCTACGAACATTCGGTCTGCGCCTTGACCTGCACGTTCGATGAAGCCGCATTTGGCAAGTGTTTCTGCGATTCTGCGATTGCGGGGGAACTGACGATTCAAAATGTTTTCTGCTGTAATGCCCGTAGGGAAGCCGCCCGAACTTACTATTTCAATCTTTCTTGGAAACTGGCGAATAAAAATAGACCCCGCATTCCTATAGTCTCTATGGCTGACAGCGTTTAATATTGCTTCTCGAACAGAACCCTCACTGAAAGTGGGAATGTCCTGCATAAACAAACCATCCTGATAGTGTTGAATGTCATTGCGAAGATTTATTAACTCCCAAAGCCTGTTATAGCAAAGCAGAAATCCTTCTCTGAATTCTTCTCTTTGATTAGCTGGGCCGGCGATATTGTTGGAACGATATTCAAATACTATTTCACTTTGTGCGAGATATTTACCAAGTGCCTGCCGAGTTCCCATAAGAATTAAAGCTGCGTAAGTAATACCGTTGTTGACGCGAAGCTCTGCATCATCAAGAATTTGTTCGTGTGTCCAATCTGACAACGCCTGGTTCCTGGATTTTTTTTGCCACCTTTTGCGAAATTCCTCAATGGCGTCAGGCGAGAGGTCGTTAATGGTTGTGTTTGGACAAATTTCTGCTGAAAAGTCATTGCCGCTTTCATCAAAAATTCGTTTCAGCATATCAGGAGTCATTGCCACAAGAGCATCATTGCGACGCATCCAGTATGCTCCTTTGTACTGTATTGGTGTACCTATCGGTCTTGATGGAATATCAAAAATAACAACGCGGCAGTTATTGTATGTGATTTCTTCAGCATATATTCTGATTGGAAGACGTTCCATTAAGCCAGCTTTCGTTCTTCCTAAATCACCGAAAGCATTACTGCCAACAACGTGTCGCGGTTTTTTGTCAGTAACACCAAGTATTATTTTGCCGCCGTGTTCATTGGCCAGAGCGACACAATAATTTACAAGTTCCTCAAAATGAAAATTTTCTTTTGCCTCCTTGAATTCAAGATGCTCATCTTCTTTGGAATTCAACAAGACTTCAAATTGTTCAGTAGAAATAGTCATTTATTTCAAAGTACTTTGTCTTATTTTTATAATTTCTTCGATTTCTTCTATTTCATCTTTTGTCAGTATTATATCAGCCGCGGGGGCGGTATCGGTAATTTGGCCTTTGCGTCTTGCGCCGGCAATCGCGGCGGTAACTTCCGAATTCCTTATTACCCACGCTGTCGCTAACTGTGCCATTGTAATCTTCTTGTGCTTTGCGATTTGTGTTAAAGCATCAATCGCTTTCAAATTTATTTCAAGCTGCGGCGATTTATAATTCTGGTCTTTATGCCGAACGTCATCAGCGGGCAGGGCGGAGATTTTTTCAGCGGTGAATTTGCCGCTTAACATTCCCTTTTGCAGCGGACTATAAACTATCACGCCAATATTATGTTTTTTGCAGAACGGCAGAATATCCGTTTCAATATCCCGGCGAAACATACTATATGGCGGCTGGAGCGAGACAAGCGGATGAATTTTCATTACCTTTTCCATCTGTTCGATGGTGAAATTCGACACGCCGAGGAAGCGTACTTTGCCGGCCTTGACACATCTTGCCATCGCGTCATAACCTTCTTCTATATCTTTCTCCGGCTGATTCCAGTGCATCTGGTAAAGGTCGATAACGTCAACGTTCAATCTTTTCAATGACGCATCGCATTCGGCCAGAATACTTTTTGCCTTGAGGCATGGAATTCTTTCATTTTTTTCATCCCACGTCAAACCGCACTTTGTGGCGATAATCGGCTTAATGGAAGTTTTTTTGAGTGCCTTGGCTATAACTTCCTCGCTGTGTCCGTGGCCGTAAATTGCTGCCGTGTCGAGCCAATTCACCCCCGCTTCCAGCGACTCAAGAATCGCTTCTATCGAATCGTTGTCATCCTGTTTGCCCCAGCCGTAAAGCCACGGGCCTCCGATTGCCCATGTGCCCAGGCCGACCTTTGTGATTTCCAGGTCTGAATTGCCAAGTTTCGATTTTCTCATTTTTTTGTTACCCTTTAAAGAACATTAGTTTATCATATCTGTATTAAGTAGAAAAGCGTTTTTTAAAGGTGTGATTAAGTGGAAAATAACAAGAAAGTTTGTGTAATCGCGTGCAAGATTATAAAGCCGGATTTAGAACGGGCAGCGAAAAAACTCGGCCTTGATGTCGATTTTGAGTTTCTGCATTTCGGGCTGCATAATACTCCGACTAAACTCGGCAGCGAAGTTCAGGTTGTAATAAATAAAATTTCCGCAAGCGGCAAGTACAGCCGAATTGTTCTGGGTTACGGTATTTGCGGCAAGGGAACAAATGATATCAAAGCTGTTGAGGTGCCGATGGCAATTCCGCAGGCTCACGATTGCATTACGTTTTTCCTCGGTTCAAGGGAGGCATACAAAGAGCAGTTTGAAAAATGTCCCGGCACATACTATTTTACCAAAGGCTGGTTCGACGAGAATCCTAATTATGAAACGACTCTGCGAATCGGGCTGAATGTCGAAACGCCGGGCAAAACGTACACCGAAGATGAATTGAAAATCTTGGAAGAGTTTCTCGCGGGCTGGCAGAAAAATTATAGCAGGGCGGTTTTTGTAAGAGATTCGCTCGATGCTGACGATGATAGTTACAGGCAAATCGCTAAAAGAATGGCGGTGGGTTACGGCTGGAATTATGAGGAAATGGTCGGCAGCGGTGAATTGTTCGAGAAAATGCTGGTCGCGGAAAAAAGCGATGATGATATTCTCGTGATTGAGCCGGGGCAGAGTATTGTTTTCAGTGAAATCAATGGGAAACTTGAAATAATAAAAGGTAATTGCTAAAAATGCCAATTTTGGTATAAATAATATTATGGAAACAATAGAAATTAAAACATCGGTAGCAAACCTAAGGGCTCGGATAACAAAAATCCGTGACTGGCTTTGACATCCCTACAAAATTAGCGGAACGGCAAAAACTCGAACAGCAAATGTCTCAACCCGGCTTTTGGGATAATCAGGACACCGCAAAATCAGTCGTCTCAAAGGTAAGCGTCTTAAAGCCATTTATAGACCCTGTTCTTGATGCGGAGAAAAAAATCACCGATGTTTCTGAATTGCTTGAGATTGCTCTTGAGGAAAACGACCAGCAGATTTTGGCCGATATTGAAAAAGACCTCGGCCCGCTTGAAAGAAAATGTGCGCAAATCGAGCTTACCGGTCTGTTAAGCGGCCCCGATGATACGAAGAATTGCTTTTTCAGTATTCACGCAGGTGCAGGCGGAACTGAAAGCTGCGATTGGGTAAGTATGCTTCTGCGAATGTACACGAGATATTTTCAGTTGAGTGGATTGAATTACGAAGAGCTTGATATATTGCCAGGCGAAGAAGCGGGACTGCGTTCAATAACTCTCAAAGTGAATGGTCCGTTCGCGTTCGGAAAACTTTCCTGCGAATCGGGCGTTCATCGATTGGTACGTATCAGCCCGTTTGATTCAAACAAACGCAGACATACGAGTTTTGCCGCTGTTGACGTTTTGCCGGAATACGATGACGATATTGATATCGAAATCGACGAAAAGGATTTACGACTGGATTTTTATCGCGCAGGTGGCGCAGGCGGCCAGCACGTTAATAAAACAAGCTCGGCTGTTCGCATTACGCATTTCCCAAGCGGAATTGTAACGCAATGTCAGAATGACCGCAGTCAGCATCGCAACAAGGCCGAAGCGATGAAAATGCTCAAGGGCAAATTATATATGCTCGAGCAGCAGAAACGCGATGCCGAACTTGCCAAACTCTACGGCAACAAAGGCGAAATCGCATGGGGCAACCAGATTCGCAGCTATGTGCTTCAACCCTATCAGTTGATTAAAGACCACCGCACGGATTTTCAGACCGGAAATATTCAACCGGTGCTTGATGGCGAAATCGAAGGCTTTATAGATAGTTACCTGCAATATCGTGCAGAGAAAAAACATAAACAAAGTAAATAAATTGTGAAGTGTATCTCGTGAAGCGTATCTCGGTTTTTTTCGCTTCACGCTTCACGAAATACGAGATACAAAATTAGGGAGCGAATATGAAACGATTAATAGGATATTTTCTTAAAGGGCTTTTGGTTTTTGTGCCGGCGGCCATAACGGTTTTGATTGTTGTTTTTGTAATAAAAAAAATCGACAGCTTTTTGAATATTCCAATTCCGGGGCTTGGCTTGGTTGCCGCGATAGCGTTAATTACGCTGATTGGTTTTCTGGCGTCTAATTATCTGGGCGGCAAATTGTTTGTTCTGATAGATAAACTTTTCGCTAAGCTGCCGGTCGTTAAAATGCTCTATTCGTCGATTCGCGATTTAATCAGCGCGTTTGCCGGCGAACGGAAAAGTTTCGATAAGCCGGTAATTGTCGAGATTACAGTCGGCGGGCCGAAAGCGGTCGGCTTTATTACGCAGCAGGATTTGGAATTTCTGGCTCTGCCGGGCAATGTCGCGGTTTATTTTCCGCAGTCGTACAATTTTGCCGGCTCGGTTTTGATTTTTCCAGCCGAAAGAGTTACACCTCTGAATATCGACAGCTCAAAAGCGATGGCGTTTGTCGTTTCCGGCGGCGTTTCAGGAAAATAAAAGCAAAGCAATCTCGTTTGTCATTCCTGTAAGACTTATAAATTGCGAAACTGCTTTAAAGCGAACAATTTGAGGTATATTACGTATTGTACAGCGGAATGGTTGTTATTTTGTTTGTTGACAATGTATAATTTTCCATATAAACTGTGCGCATGGATGAGTCGGTCTCTGGTGGTTAAAATTATGGAATTTTTTAATTGAGAATAATATAGTAATGGCATCTATAAATTTTAATGAAGCGTTCCCGCATTTGTCCAAAGCTCCCATTGTTGAAGCTGTTATTGCTATTAGCTTTGCTCCCGATGTAGCTTGGAACGAAGCCAATTTACAGAGAGAATTAAAACAGCGTCTCCCAGATTTCCCCAAAGTTGAGTCTTTACATGCTGCCAGATATCAGTTGGATGTAGGTAAGCAAACTAATTCCAAAGTGGAAAATTTTGGATGTGTCGGTTTCAAAGTATGTTCGATTGACGGATTGCATATTGCTCAATTTAATAAAGACGCTTTCGTTTTTAGTCGTTTGAATCCTTACCAAGATTGGGAACAGCTTAGTGGTGAAGCATTTCGGCTGTTGAGTGTTTACAATGAATTGATAAAACCTAAGAAAGTTATGAGAATTGGTTTACGTTTCATAAATCGCATAACCATAAAGCAAGAAAAGGTTGAACTCGCGGATTATTACAAATATCCACCAGAATCATTAAAAGAATTGGATTGGGCACTCACCGGATATCTTCATCACGATTTGATGCAAGTTTCTGGAACAGCATATAGCGTGAATTTAATTAAAACCGTTCAGAATAATGTTCCTGGGGAAATAGGTTTGATATTGGATATAGATGTTTTTATGCAGAATATGCAGGATTCATTTGTATATAATGAACGAAATGTAAAAGAGTGTTTGGAAGAAATGCGATGGGTAAAAAACAAGATTTTTTTCGGTAGTCTAACAGACAAAACCATACAGGAGCTTAAATAATGACCTCTATTACGATGCCATTGTCTATTTCTGGCTATGCGGCGAGTCCAACCGGCGATTTTATTGATAAGGGAATAAAAAAGATTCGAGATATGTTGCAGAAATCGAACGCATTGGGAATTCCTGCAAGAGTTTTTCAGCAATTAGGGAATGTTTTTGAAGAATGTTCTTCTGATGGTTGGGATGGCGAGCAAGCAAAACCAATTTCTGGAGAGGTTGTGCGTTATGCTGAAAGATTTCTGAATTCATTACCTTTTGGTATGGAAGCTCCAGAAGTTGGTGCTGAACCAGATGGTGCCATAACTTTGGAATGGTATCGATCTCCGAGTAAAGTTGTATCTATTAGTATTGATGATAGCGGTTGGCTGTATTTTGCTGCTATAATAGGCAATCGAAAAAGACATGGGGCAGATTTTGCGTTGTTAGGAATTTCAGACGATTTGCTTGGTTTGATTTCACAAGTTGCCAAGGGATAAGAAGTGGACTTTGTTGCTAACGATGAGCTTTTGGCAAGATATATTCTTCATTCGAATCGTGTTAGAGCCGATCGAACCGTTAAGCCGGATGCTTTTATACCGCCAGATAATTTAGAACTTTCAGTGACTCGTCATATAAATTTTACCGAAGATGACATCTGGAATGCAGGAAAAGAAGTTGCCAGGTGTAGCAGTCGCCGATTATATGGTCGGGCTGATGTAAAAACAGAACATTTAAAGAATAACAATCTTGATGTGAAACCTCATCCAATCGAAAACAATCCCAATCATGCTAATATCATTGGTTGGCCACTTGAGAAAAATGCTAGAAAAATGATTGCTTTGGAAATAGCAAATGCTGCCCGTTTCATTGCTACCCCTGAAGTATAAATTTAGTAAGTAATAAAGTTCTAATGTTGTCCAGCTAATGACCACAATTTTTCGGTTTTATATTTGGTTTTTGCTGTTATTTCCCCACTTGCCAAAACCTCTTTTTCCGCTTATAGTTATGTTAAATTTAATCCGTGAAATTTGCGGAATCTGTGATTAAAATATAGTTATAAATGTTTTCTTTGTGACTTAATGCCTTTGTGGCTAATTTAGGAGTAAAAATGGCAAAGCAAATTATAAAGATTGATGTCAAGGCCGCCAAAGCGGATGTAACGAAAATTAAAGTCGATTGTCTGGCTCTCGGCGTTTACAGCGATGATAAGAACAGCGATATTCTCAATACGCTCGACAAGAAACTTGGCGGGGCGATTGCGAATGTAAAAAAAATAGGCGATTTCAAAGCCAAGGCAAACAGCAGTATATTCATCTATACACAGGGCAAAATCGCGGCTGAAAGAATCCTGCTGGTCGGGTTTGGCGAAAAGAAAAAAGCGACGATGGATATTTTCCGCAGAGCATCAGCCAAAGCCGCTTACGAGGCGGTCGGCATAAGCGCGAAGTCTCTTGCGATTGCGATGCATTATGATGAGCCGAAAACAGATTATGAAAAATTAGGGCAGATTGTCGCCGAGGGTGTTCACTTCGGCGCATACAGATATGATGAATTTCTGACGAACGGCGAAAACGGCAGAGCGGAAAAATTTTCAGCCCGTGTAATTTCTGATAATCAAGTTGTTGTGAAAAAATTACAGGCCGGTATCGAAGTCGGCCAGTTAATCGGCGGCGCGCAGAATTATTCGAGGACATTGTGCAATCGTCCTGCGAATTATGTTTATCCGCAGCAGCTTGCCAGTGAGGCAAAGAAAATGGCTTCTTCGGTTGGTTTGGGCTGTACGATTATCGACGACAAAAAAATGGCGAAAATCGGAATGAACGCTATTTTAGCGGTCGGCAAAGGCTCTATCAATAAGCCGAGAATGATAATTCTCAAACACACTGCCAAAGGCAGAGCCAGAAATTCTGCTCCGATTGCTATTGTCGGCAAGGCGATTACTTTCGACACCGGCGGTATTAGTTTGAAGCCGGGCGCCGATATGCACGAGATGAAAATGGATATGACCGGCGGCGCAGCGGTGCTGATGACAATGCAAATTATCGCGAAACTGAAACTGCCGCTCAACGTTTATGGAATTATCTGTGCAGCGGAAAACAGGCCGGATGCTGCCAGCTATTTGCCAGGCGATATTATCACGACATACAGCGGAAAGACAATCGAAGTGCTGAACACCGACGCAGAAGGCAGGGTTGTTTTGAGCGACGGTCTTGAACAGGCACGCAGATTAGGATGCAAAACCGCGGTGGATTTGGCGACATTAACCGGCGCCTGCGTTGTAGCGCTTGGCAAATCCAGAGCGGGCCTTTTCAGCAATGACGACAAACTTACCGAAAGACTCAAAGCCGCCGCTGCCGATACGGACGAGCCGTTGTGGCAGATGCCTTATGGTCAGGAATACATCGACGAGATTAAAGGCAAAATCGCAGACTTGAAAAATATCGGAAGCAGATGGGGCGGCGCTTGCAATGGCGCAGCCTTCATCGGCGAATTCGCGAAAGACATTGCATGGGCGCATTTGGACATTGCGGGCAAGACGGATATTTGCGATTCTATGAAAAGTTATACGCAGCCCGGCTCAATCGGATTCGGCGTAAGACTGCTGACCAGTTTCCTTATGAATTATTAAAGGTATTAAAAAAAATGGCAAAGAAAAAAATAAATACCGCGCGAATTGAAAAAGCTGTTAAGGATATTCTTCTTGCTGTCGGTGAAAATGTGAATCGCGAAGGTATAAAGCAGACACCAAAACGTGTCGCCGCGATGTACACGGAATTGCTTGCGGGAGAATCTGAAAATCCAAAGCAATTTATAAAGAGCGTCTTCAATGAAAAATGCGATGAGATAGTTTTGCTGCGTGATATTCCATTTTACAGTATTTGCGAACATCATTTAATGCCGTTCATCGGCAAGGCTCACGTCGCGTATCTGCCGAGCGATTGTGTTCTGGGCGTTAGCAAACTGGCGAGGATCGTGGATTGTTTCGCACGCAGGCTTCAGGTTCAGGAAAGACTGACGGCGCAGATTGCCGATTTTCTGACCGAGAATTTGAATCCGCAGGGCGTTGCGGTTGTGATTGAGGCTTCGCATTCGTGTATGACGATTCGCGGAATTAAAAAGCCCGGCTCGGTTATGGTTACAAGCGCTCTTCGCGGAATATTCAAAAAAGACCCGCGCAGCAGAGCTGAAGTTTTGAGCCTTATGCATAACGCTTAAAAATGCACCTGCTTTCACGACAAATTCGTTTCGCGATAGACCCGTTTACTGATTCGCAGCAGACAGGCAGCAATTCATATTGCGCAAAACCAACGGCGGAAGGTCTGGCGTTTTTTTTTACGCTGTATGTTGAACTCAAAAGCAATGTTAATAAAGATACCGGCTTTGTGGTCAACGTTGCGGAAATCGATAAAATCGTAAGAGGTAAAACCATCGGTCTTTTTAACGATTTTGTTGCTGATAAGTGTCATTCCCGCGAAAGCGGGAATCCAATTCAATTCGCGAAATTGCTCACGAAAGTCTGGCGGAAAATTGAAAATGATTTCCTGCCGGCAGAAATAAATTCTCTTTCACTTGAATTAATGCCTGCGAGAAAAATTACCGTAAAAGAAAGGACAGGCGATATGCTTTATTTTTCTGAAAAATTTGAATTTGCCGCAAGTCATACTTTATGGAACACAAAATTTTCTGAAGATGAGAATTTCAAACTTTTCGGCAAGTGCGCGAACAAATGCGGACACGGCCATAATTATATTGTTGAAATTACAATTAAAAAACAATCAGCGGGCAAACAAATTATTGCCGGCGATTATGAACGCATTGTCGATGAAAATTTTATCAGCGTCGTTGACCATAAAAATTTAAACGCCGATGTGGAATATTTTAAGAAGGCAAATCCTACGGTTGAAAACATTGCCGAATTTGCGTATAAAAGTCTGGAAGGGAAATTCAAGCCGGCAAAACTCGACTGTGTAACCGTCTGGGAGAACGACAGGACGTTTTGCTGTTATCGAAATGAATAATACCAATTGGTATTATTACTCGCGCGTTGTGAGGTTTGCTAACTTCTTTGCCGGCTTCGCTTTACCCCCCTGCGGGGACTGGCGCCGCGGATAAACGCACGAGTAATTTTTAGAATCCGTATAAGGGTAATGCCGATGGTTGCAAAAAATGAATACCAACCGGAAGAGGTGATTGAACAACCGGGAAATCAAAGCCGAGGCTACTTAATTGCTGCACTTGCGCTGGCTGCATTTGCAATAATCATGTTTGCAGATGTGCTTTTTAAAACCAATCCGCAGATTCTTTCATATCTCGGCAGCGATCTTTCAAAAGAATTTATCGACTGGCGTTGTTTTGGTTTTGAACAGTTAAGGCATGGAAATCTGGCACTATGGAATCCTCACGTGTATTGCGGCATTCCATTCTTTGGCGGGTTTCAATCGGCTCTTTTGTATCCGCTTAATTTTTTGTTTATGATACTTCCACCGGCCAGGGCTTTTAATGTAAGTATAGTGCTGCATATAATATTGACCGGTTTGTTTATGTTTCTCTGGGCCCGACATCGCGGGTTAAAACCGCAGGCGTGCTTTTTCTCCGCAGTGCTGCTTATGTTTTGCGGGCCGTATTTTATGCATATTTGTGTCGGCCATGTATCTAATCTTTGTGCAATGGCGTGGGTTCCGCTTGTTTTTCTTTGCATCGACGGCATCTTCGATAAGCGTTCATTGAATTGGGTGATTACTGGTATAGCGGCTGTTTCAATGCTTATTCTGGCAGGCCATCCGCAATATGTGTTCTACACTGCCGTGACTGCCGCTGTTTATTGTATGCTGCTGCTGGTAAATCATCCGTATCGAATTCGTGTTTTGTCCCTTTTGGGGATTATGTGTGTTTGGGCCGGCCTGCTTGTTTCTGTACAGCTTTTGACAGGGTTGCAGGAATCAGCTTATTCAATTCGCGGTGATGAGGGACTGGGATTTAATTTTGCCGCCTTTTTTTCGTTTCCTCCGGAAAATCTTCTGACTCTAATTGCTCCTAATTTTTTCGGTTCGATTTCTGACAACTCTTATTGGGGCAGATGTTACCTTTGGGAGATGTCGCTGTTTTTCAGCGTAACAGGATTTGTTCTTGCCATATACGGTCAGGTTTATGGCTCCGGCAGTCAGCGTCGCTATTGTATGACATTGATAATCGTATTATTTATTCTTGCGATGGGTGCGCATACGCCATTATTAAAATTTTTATACAACTTCGTACCGGGTTTTGATAAGTTTCGCGGCAATTCAAAATTTATTTTTCCCATGACAGTCTTTGCCGTGATGCTTTCCGGTATCGGGCTTCACCGGTTAATCACG
Source organism: Planctomycetaceae bacterium (assembly GCA_021371795.1). NCBI lineage: Bacteria > Pseudomonadati > Planctomycetota > Planctomycetia > Planctomycetales > Planctomycetaceae > Planctomycetaceae bacterium. Next base: position 59,996 of record JAJFVK010000008.1, read on the forward strand.
TTAAACAGTAAACCTTGCCTGCGGTGGATAATAGGCATTGGATTTGCGGGTATTTGTTTGTTTGCGGTAGCGGGTGCCATTGTCGGTTCAGTTTCAGAATACCGCGCAGATGGCTGGTGGCACGATTTTATGAAATTTGTACAATCTGCGGCAGCGGAATTTCACGAGTCGTATTGCGAATCTTCCTTATATGATAATTCCCGTTTTGTTTTTTTTGCAGCGTATCGGGCATCAATTTCATTAGTTATCGCCGCAGTAACACTGGTGCTTTTATCCTGCCTTTTTGCGTTGAAACGGCGATGGCATTATGCGGTTTATGCAGTTATACTGCTTGCGATGTCTGAACTAATTATGTTTGCTTTTCCGCTTCGTCCGACATTTGATTCGGCAGCGATAAAAATGCCGCAGCAATTCCAAAAAAATATTCCCTCTAAAGGTGATTTTCGGATTCTTAATATGTTCGACAAAAATGCGGCGATGATAGATGGCATGTTCGATGTGTGGGGTGACGATCCGGGAATCCTGCGAAGATATGCTTATTTTATGGATTTCGCGGAAAATTTAGATCATGACGCAGTAACGAAAAGTTTTTCACATCGTTTCTTTTCGTTATTGCGGTTGCGATATGTGATTGTGCAGGAAAATAATCAGCCGCGTTTGCTGACATTAAGCAATCCGGTTCTTCCTCGTTTGACGCTGGTTCGTGATTTTCAGGTAATGAAGGACCGTGATGATATTCTGAATCTGCTGGCTTCGCCTGAATTTGACCCCAATCAAACTGTTATTCTCGAATCACAGCCGGAACCTTTGCCGCAGCGGTCATGCACGTCATGCAATCAGGACACTGTAAAAATCATTGATGAATCGACTGACCATCTGACTATTGAGGCTGACATCAATAGTCCGGCAATTTTGCTTGTTACCGATGCGTATCACCCCAACTGGAAGATAACGGCGTTGGCCGGAAGCTCTCAATCAAAATATGAGCTGCTGCCTGCCGATTATGTTTTGAGGGCGGTTCCGCTGGATAAAGGTGTGCACAGGTTTCGTATGGAGTACCGTCCCACAGTTTTTATTGCGGGTATGTGGATTTCAACTGTATCTCTTGCGGCTTACTTTCTTTTGTGTCTACAGAGATTGTATTCGTTATGCAAAAAAAGAAAAAATACTGAATTGCATTAATACAGTTTTACTTTTCTTCTTGCTGAAAACTTCCTCGAGTATTTTTCCACTCTGCGAATTAGATTTTCAATTTCTCTTTGTTTTTTTTCATCGGCATAAGCTTCAATAAGCAGTTTTCGCAAAGGTTTGTCGAAATATTTGTCCAGCATACTGTGATGCAGCCTGCCGAGGTTTTCAACTTTTTCGCCTTTGTTCCACATATTTCTTTTCATTCTGTTCAAATCTATAAACGCGAAATTATAATCGTTGTTTGCGTTTGGACTGATGAATATGTGCCAGACGTATAAATCCGGCAAACTGATTTGAGCATCGTGAATTTTTCGGATATTTTTCGCAAGCGAAATTATGATTTTCTCTTTTTCCAACTGCGGCAGCATTGCCCAGTTTTGCGCGACAAAATCCGTCAAACACTGTCCGTCAAGTTCCTGCGTTATGATAAATGATTTTCGTTCAATGCCGAGCAGAAGCTTTTCGCCATAACAGGCAAGCGTTGGTGCGCCAACGCCAACTTTGGCAAGGCGGCTGATGTTGCCCCATTCATAAGCGGCCTGACTGACAATTTTGCCGGTGTTCATAAACACAAAGAGCATATCCTTGAAGTGCGAATCGTGCAGCCGTTTGAGGAAAAACTTTTTTTCGCCGTCTTTTGTTTTAAACCGAAGTACGCTGACATTTCTTTTGGTGTTTTTGTTGATTTGCTGACCGTCGTCGCAATTATAAATGTCATCAAAGGTTTTCAGGCCCTTGTCGGCAAAAACCTGCTCGTATGAATCGGCAAAAAAAACTCTTTCCATAAAATCCTTAAAAAACACAATGCCGTATATTCTATTGTATTGGCCGTAATTTTCAATCTCTATTTTTGCTTTGCTTTTTTGGGCGTTTTTAATTATTTTACTTTTATGCCTAACACCCATCTTGTCATATTGAAAAAATGCTATCTCGATAAGATACTTGACGGCAGTAAACCAGTTGAATTGCGTTTGCTCAAAGCCGCTTGTGCGCCTTATGGTGCAGTTGCTATCGGGGATAAATTGTTTCTCAAGCAGTCCAGCGGGCCGGTATGCGCGGTTGCTCGTGTCTCATCTTTTCAGGAATATAATAATCTGACACCTGCAAAAATCAAACAGTTGAAATCTATTTATAATCATCTTGTTTTCGGCACCGACGAATACTGGGAAATGAAAGCTGATAGCAAATACGCGATTTTCATCTGGATGAAGGATGTTAAAAATATCAAACCGGTGATGATTGACAAAAAAGACTGGCGTGCGTGGGCGGTTTTGAATTCAAAAAATGATTTTGGACTACTTGGTTCGGCCGATATTATTGACTAACCCGACGGACATAATATTTACCACAAGGCTCGACCCGCCGTAGCTGATCAGCGGCAGTGTAATTCCCGTAATCGGCATCAGGCCGGTATTCATACCGATATTTACAATCACCTGAATCGCGAAAATGATGCTGATTCCCGCAGCGACGTAACTGCCGAACATATCGGTACTGGCCGATGCGATTTCCAGTCCGCAGGCGACTAACATCGCATACAAACCTATAACCAGCAGGCCGCCTCCAAAGCCCCATTGATGACTGATAAACGCGAAGATAAAATCGTTATGTTTTTCCGGCAGGAAGGTATAATATTTTACAAAAGGCCCGCTTCTGTATCCTTGTCCGCTCAAACCTCCGGAGGCGATTGCCAGTTTCGACCTTGTCAAATGAAAGCCTTCGTCCGCTTCCCATGTGCGGAGCCGTTCGGCAGAAACGCCGAGCAGTTTCGCCAGCCAGGGTTTTTCCATACATTGCTGTTTGAGCCAGTTGTCGCTGCCGTCAAGTCGGCTCTGTAAAAGAACAGAGCTTACGCGCATACGCTGATAATCGTGCATATTGAGCCAGAGGACCGGTAGTGCGATTGTTCCGGCCAGAATTATCAAGACTAAATGCTTAACTTTTGCGCCGGCAAGAAACAGCATTGTCAAAAAGACAGGAAGCATCAGAAGAACCGTGCCCAAATCAGGCTCCAGAAAAATCAGGCCCATCGGTATAATCGTGAGTATGAACGGCGGCACAAGAGAAAATAAATTTCGATAGTTGCTTCGGTATCGCAAATGCCAGCCGAGCGCGATGATGTAAATAAGTTTAAAAAATTCCGAAGGCTGAATCTGCAAAAACGAGCCGAACGTTATCCACCGCCGGGAACCTTTCTTGACAGGTACAAAAGGTATATCGACGAAACTATCGACAAGTAAAAGAGCGAGCAGGATAATGATGCCGATGTAAAGCCAGCCGCTCATCGCGCCGAGTTTTTTGTAATTGAAGGAGTTGATGAAAATAAAACCGAGAAATCCGCCGGCAGCGTAAATTGCCTGCTTTTTCCAGATGTCGGTAACTCCGCCCAATGATGCGCTTGAGTCGTAAGGATTGCCGGAAGCGTAAATCATCATAATACTGATAGCGACAAGACCGGCCGCGGATGCGAGCATTACCATCCGTGTCAAAAAAAGCCTTCCGCGCAAAAAATCAAACATATCAAACATGAAACAGATGATAACAAAAAAGTTAAAAAGAAAAAGCAAGAAAAAGCGTATTTAAAATCTTTATTGGTAAATATTTATAAGAATAGCGAAGAAAAATCAAATCCCTACGAATTTTTTCGTTGACACTACGAATTGTTTCGTATAGGCTGTCTTCTACCGGATTGTTTATAGGAAATATAAATGATTAAAAAGAGCGGCTGCAAACTAAGAGTTGAGTTTGGCTTTACTTTAATTGAATTGCTTGTGGTAATTTCTATCATTGCAATGCTGCTTTCAATCCTTATGCCTGCCCTTGGCAAAGCAAGAGAACAGGCAAGACGCATTGATTGTCAATCGCATCTTGAACAGTTAACAACTGCATGGCACATGTACGCTAACAGTAATGATGATAAACTTTGTTCGTCCGATACAAGAATAGCCCCAATATTTAATTATACGGCCTGTTGGGTCAATGACGGAATAGCTGATGTGAACAATCTGAAGGGCGGCAATGAAGATTGCATCAAAAATGGGGTTTTGTGGCCTTACTTAAAAACAATAAAAGTTTATGAATGTCAAAATGCTTCAAACTATAAATCAATAAATGCCAGGCCAAACCGTATAAGAGATTACTCTTTAGCAAAAACTATGGGATTTCCAAATGATCCTCATGAACAGTTAGGAAAAGTCACACCATTAGCTACAAAAGAACCATCATTAACTTATAGGGTTTTTTCACGGATTAAAATACCTTCAGAAAAAATGACTTTTATTGATGCCGATGGAGGATATCGCGTAAAAGGGCTTGATTGGCTATGTGGTCCCTTTTGGCCTGTTGTAGAAGGATCAAATGGTGTTAGATGGGAAATAGGAGAAAAATTACTATTTGGCCATACGAATGCAAACATTATCACAGCAAGACATAATAATGGATGCAACCTTTCGTTTGCTGATGGACATTGCAGTTACTGGAAATATAAAGACAAACGTACAATCAAAATGTGTGTTGAGCAGACAGATAGAGAATTTCAATATGACGCATCGACTAACAATCCTGATTTGGAATATGCGGCTAAAATATTGGAAGGACCGAGTATTTAAATGGAGAAAAAATTACCCATAAAAATTGTAATCTATAAAGGTTTTACCTTGATAGAACTCCTTGTTGTGATATCGATCATTGCTATGATGTTGTCAATTTTAACGCCCGCACTTAGTCGTGCCAAAGAACAGGCTAAACGCATAGAATGTTTTTCAAACCTTAAACAGCTTACACTCGCATGGTCGATGTATGCAATGAACAACAGTGATAAATTATGTTCGCCTGATGTAAATTGTTTGGGAGAAGATGGGTGCTGGGTTGTTGACGGGCCGGCAGCGGCTGATAATTGGATTGGAGGAACTGAATTAGCAATTAGAAAGGGCGTTTTATGGCCTTATACACAATATATAAAACTATACGGATGCCCCACGGCGGACGGATATGAATCATCCAATGTCAGACCTGACCGTTTGCGAGATTATATGATACCCAGAACAATGGGCTTCACCGGACCAAGATGGTACGACGGACAGCCTTGCAGTACCTTTAAAAAATATACTGCAATTACAAGACCGTTAGATAAGCTGGCATTTGTCGAAGCAGATGGCGGTCTTGGAGGTGCTACCTCTGACTCTTGGCTAGTTAATGCTTTTTGGCCTTTGAATGGTGTATCATCAAAGCCTCAATGGGAATTTATGAGAAATCCTGACCTTATACCAGGTCATATTATCACAGCCAGGCACGATAGGGGCTTTAACATGTCGTTTGCTGACGGACATTGCGGGTACTATAAATATAAAGACCAACGAACTGTCAAATTGGCGGTTAAATTGATAGATTTTGATTGTAAGTTTGAAATAGAAGCGTCAGTTGATAATCCTGATTTGGATTATATGGTCGAAATATTACGAGGACCGAAATAATGAGAGAATGGAAATACCTAAAATACGAGTTAAAGGAACGCTGGCAAAGACTGACTGTCCGAAAATGGATTAATGATAATCCCAAAATTATAATTCGCATAACTATTGCAACTGTAGCTTTATTTTTCATTCTTTTGATAATTAAATTGATTCCATACAGGCCGCCGAAGAGTGTTTTCAACCGTAAGGCATGGTTTTATGACCTTAATACGAAAAAACTTTTTGCAGAAGATGGCGATAAAATTCCACCGATTGATGCTCCTTCCGGCAAATTGGCTGGAGTCAGGGCTTGTGTGCTTAGTTATGCATTAGAGCCAAATGAATCTGATAAATTTATCGGCTATCTGGAAAAATTCACGCCTCAAGGCAGAAAATGCATAGATATTTGCAAAGAGGCGGGGACTAAGGTTACAGAGGAAATGATCAAGGATTTGAATAATAACAGGTACGTTTCAAAGCCAAACGATATTAATAACTGGTTTTTGGCGAGCAGTGAGCAAGGGAAAGAAATTTTAAAACAGGCAAATAAAATAAATGATAAGGGGCAAATGCCCATACGTTGTTCACCAATGCATAAATGTGATTAAAATATAAACGAAAGAAAGGCAGTATTATGGCAAGGAGTAAAATAACGGGACCGACGGACAAGGAGCTTGGTATTCTCAATGTTCTGTGGGAAATCGGCCCTGCCACCGTCAGGCAAATCAACGCGGAAATAAATAAACAAACTAAAACAGGCTACACCACCACGCTCAAAATAATGCAGATTATGACGGACAAAGGTTTGCTTGTTCGTGATGGTTCCGGTTTTCAGCATATCTACAAACCTGCGATTAGCGAAGAAAACACTCAAAAGCAATTGGTTGGCAATCTGCTCGATAGAGCTTTTTCCGGCTCGGCTGAAAAATTGGTTATGCGTGCGCTGTCAGCGAAAAAAGTTTCCGCTGAAGAACTGGCGAGGATTAAAAAATTACTCAATGATGTGAAGGAGAAATAAAATGCAAACGCTGCAAAATATCTTATCACAGGAAATGGTGCAAAAACTCGGCTGGACACTGGTTCATTTTATCTGGCAGGGGGCTGTAATCGCTCTGCTGTGTGCGATAGTTTTAAGATTAATGCGCAAAGTGTCGTCGAATTTGCGTTATACAGTTGCCTTTATCGCTTTGGCAATTATGGTTGCTGTGCCGATGGTAACAATCAGAATGATACATATTTCTGTTCCCGGCGTAAACCCTGTTCTTGTCAAAGCAAATAATCTTCAAATAATAGAACCGACAAAAACGATAAAGGTTGATTTGCCGCAGGATACGAATATTAAACCGGCCGCGCCTGTCAAGCAATCACTGAAAGACAGATTTACAAAAACCATAGAAACTCTGCTGCCGCAAATAGTAATATGCTGGCTTATTGGTGTGGTTGTTTTAAGTATTTGGTATCTTGGCGGCTGGACGCAGTTGCAAAGACTTCGCAGGCAAATGACAACGCCGGTTTCCAAAGAGATAAAAACGAAATTAAATCAGCTTTCAAAAATTCTCGGCATAAACAAAACAATTGATGTTGTTCAATCGGTATTAGTTAATGTGCCGACGGTTATAGGTCATTTTAAGCCTGTTGTCCTTTTGCCCGCAAGTACGCTTACGGGTTTGAGCGGCGAACAAATCGAGGCGATTTTAGCGCACGAACTTGCGCATATAAAACGCTGCGATTATTTGGTCAATATTTTACAGACCGTTGTTGAGATACTCGGTTTTTATCATCCGGCCGTGTGGTGGGTTTCAAATAAAATAAGACAGGAACGTGAAAATTGCTGCGATGATGTAGCTGTGCAAATTACAGGCGATGAAGTTAATTACGCACAGGCTCTTGCAACGATGGAAGAAATTCGTTTCGGCAGACCGGAATTAGCTGTTGCGGCATCGGGCGGAAATTTGCTTGAGAGAATCAAACGCCTTCTTGGCAAAGATATTTCAAACAATGAAAAAGCCGGCTGGCTGCCATCCGCAATCGTGATTCTATTGATTGCAGGGTTATTAATTCCAATGATGTTGACATTAAGCAGTTGCGATACACAAAGAATCATCAAGTCAGAAATGAATGCAAAGATTAATCGAATCGACATTGATACTGCGACAAAAGCTGATGTCACAGAAGTTTTTGGCGAGCCGGAAAAATATATGTGGGGAGATGAAAAAAAGAAAACTGTTGAAGTTTTAGATAAAAATAATCTCCCTGACCGTTATATAATGTTTTATCCAAATGATTTCCGCGTTTTTATAGCTAACGACCATATTATAGAATTTCGCTTCGAAGGGCAGAGTGATTATGTTTTCGATGGCGGCCTTACTGTTGGCTCTTCCATTAAAAAAGCATTTAAAGTATTAGGACGACCCAGGAAAGTTGTTGACGGTCGAAAAAATGAATTTACTGAAAATACATATTTTAAAAACATAGATGGAAGAAAAGGCTTCGGTTATTACGCTGTTCCTAAAAAAAATATTCGAATCTGGATTGGAGATGACAAAGTACAAGCCATATACCTGACCCGCAGTAATTATTTTGAAAACAAACCAAGCAGGAAATTGAAAGATAGCGAATTGCCCGAAGGCAGTATTATTGACGCAAACGGATATATAGTCGATAAACTTGATTATCCATTCGTTAGGGATTTTTATGTAATTGGCACATGGAAAAGCGTTGATTATGTCAGAGAGATTGAGAATTTCAAGCCGGATAAACAGGCGTGGATTTGGGGTGAATTGTTCCTGAAAGAAATGGTATTCAACAAAGATGGTACCTTGATTGCGAAAAATGGCAATGCGCCAAAAGGCTATCGTGAAAAATGGACAAAGGGATTGGTTTTATATAACAACGACCAGAAAACCGCGTCGAAATATACCATCAAAGAAATAGCCGGCTCAACTTATATGTTCTACGAATGGAAAAGTGGCGATTATACTATTCGCCATCAGAAGCCAAGCTATTATGTTCTGAAGAAAGTTGAAAAGAATGATTATTCTTCGGTTACAATCAAAGAAGGTGTTGGATTTGATGATGTGATTGTCGGCGACGCGAAATGCACGAGAGAATTTTTGGTTTCAAAGTTTGGTAAACCAGACGGAGATACGAAGGATACCAAAACAAACGGCTGGTGGCTCGACTATCGCAGTAAATACGGAATTGATTTTTGGCTTAATAGCGAGGGCACTCTTTCAGAAATAAGATTAAATCCTGGATTTACAGGAAGTCTCGAATCCGGCATATCGATGAATTCCACTATGCAGGATGTTTTCAGGGTATATGGCAAACCGATTGCTGAAGTGAATGTTGTTAATGCGAAAAGGGGCGCGGATATTCAAAAACTATATATAACGACATCCGCAGAACCGCAAAGCAGTTATATATATTACAATCAGGGGACGCTATTGTTCTGGTTCAAAGGCGACAAAATCAACCAATTCGTAACATTTCCGAAAATGAAAGAAGCAAATAGCGGCTCAGAACCAAACGAAGTAAAAGTTTATGAAGTCGATAAGAGCGTTGCCGATTTCGCTGATAATGATTTTTCAACGCCTGAATCAGCTTATGCGGCGATAAATAAAATATCAGGTCTTAACGACAATAAAAAATGGGCAGCGGTTAGTATTAAGAAACTTTCGGAGAATTTTCTGAAAGCTCAATCTAATGAAAACGCTCCTGACCTGGAATGGATAAAGACTCTGGAAAACGCGCAGATTATTGGAGTACATATTTGGAAAAATAAATATGCGACGGTCATAGCGAAATTGCCGCAGGAATTCTCAAGCAAGCCGATAAAAGCACCTGTGGATGTTCGGTATTTTGAACTTGAAAATGGCAGATGGCTGAATGCGGGAAATGACAGATTCAACACAATTGAAGATGCAAGAGCAAAGTTTGCTAAAACCCGTGAATATCAGAAAGAGGAAAAAGAAAAAACTGAAGAGATTTTAATGAACCCCCAGCCGTTAGAGCAAATGGCACAGCAGCTTTTCGAGAAACTTAAAACAGCAGACTACAATACTATCTTGAGTTATTACGATAACGGAAATTGGAAAGAGGATGGGTGGAAAAAACTTGATTTAGATTATATGGTACATACGGCCTGGCCTGATTTTGCACTATGGGTTTGCAGGACTTTTAAAGATAATCCAATTGAAACGATCGAACTGGGAAAGGTGTTTATAGGTATTAAGAAAATTAATGAGGTAAATAATCCCGCAATCCATTATAAACTTGTTTTAAAAGATGGCGGAATCCTCGAAGGAGATTTGAATTTTGTTTACTGGGCACACAGCAAACAATGGCAGGCCGCGGAAGGTATCGACTGGCATTTACAAAAAGACCCGATTAAAAAGCCTGCCGACTCAAATACTGTTGATAAGTCTGTAATTTCGGTTGAATCAAGAATTTTATTTGTAAACGAAAAATTCTTCAAGGATATAAAAGATGCAAATTTTGTGGTCGATGTAAATCACGGCAGTGTATTAAACGATGATCAGCGTAACCTGTTGTTGGAAATGGTACGAGGCAGCAGCGATGTAAATATGCTTACTGCTCCCAGAGTAACTGTTTATGATGGCGAGGACGCGGCTATCATCGTAGTCAAACCAATCGACTATATTTCAGATTATAATGAATCTTCGACAGAGCCGCTGCCTAAAGTAGGAAATGTTAGAACGGGTGTGAAAATGACCGTCCTGCCAAAAGTATTAGAGAAAACAGATTTAATCACATTGGCTTTAGATTTTGAATATACAGATGTGGAATTTGAAAAGAAACTCTATAAGGAAAAATACGAATATCAAATTCCGAATGTGAATAAAACTCAAATCTTAAGTAGAGTTACGGTAGCTGACGGGCAGACGGTTCTGCTCGGCGGTCAGAAAATTAAAGCAGAGGGAGAGTTGGATACGGCTCTCATTCTGGTAAAAGCGCAAAAAACAAACGAAATACTTCCGCCTCCTGACTGTAACGGAATGACACGTTAATCGCTGGTGTCGAGAATTGACATAAAGGCTTTTTGCGGGATTTCCACGTTGCCAATGTTCTTCATTCGCTTCTTGCCTTCTTTTTGCTTTTTCAAGACCTTCATTTTTCGCGTAACGTCGCCGCCATAGAGTTTTGCCGTAACGTCTTTTCTGAACGCCTTAATCGATTCTCTGGCGATAATCTTTCCGCCAATCGCCGCCTGCAATGGAATCTCAAATTGATGTCTTGGAATCGCCTTGCGAAGTTTCAGTAATAATTTTCTGCCGCGGGCTTCAGCGTTCGAGCGGTGTACGATAAGGCTTAATGCGTCAACCACATCTTTATTAATAAGGATTTCAATCCTTACAAGGTCTGCCGCCTCGAAACCGATAAGCTCATAGTCCATTGTCGCGTAGCCTTTGGTTATGCCTTTGAGCTGGTCATAAAAATCATAAACTATTTCCGCCAGCGGCGCACGGAAAGACATCATAACGCGCGTTACGCTGATGTAATCAGTTTTCAGCAGAATACATCTTCGCTGCTCGGCGAGCTGCATAATTCCGCCGATACTGTCTTTTGGTGTTATGATTTCAAGTTTGACAATCGGTTCTCGCAGCTCTTCAATTTTTGTAATATCGGGAAGCTGGCTCGGCGAATCGACTTTTAGAACATCGCCATCTGTTGTCAGAATTTCATACGTTACAGTCGGTGCGGTCTGCACGACTTCGATATTGTTTTCTCGCTCGAGACGTTCCTGAATGATTTCCATGTGCAGCATTCCGAGAAAGCCGCAGCGGAAACCAAAACCAAGAGCAGGACTGTTTTGCGGGAAGAATGAAAAGCTCGCGTCATTGAGTGAAAGTTTTTCAAACGCTGTGCGAAGCTGTGTATATTCGGTATTATTGCCGGGATAAAAATCACTGAAAACCATCTGCTGCGGTTTCTTGTAGCCGTGCAGTGGTTTTTCAGCAGGGTCGCTCAACAGCGTTATCGTATCGCCGATGGTAACATCCGCAAGAGTTCTGATGTTCGCGATAACGTAACCTACTTCGCCTGTGCCGAGCGAATCGGTTTTCTTCATCGAAGGCGTAAACTTGCCGAGTTCTGTAATAAGATAAGGACGAGCGGTGCCCATCATTTTAATTTTCTGGCCGGGCAGCAAAGTACCTGAAAAAACTCTGACGTAGCAAATAACGCCGCGGTAGCCATCGAAATGACTATCGAAAATCAAAGCCTTGATGTGCGGGTCGTTATCCAGTTTTGGCGGAGGCATAAGAGTCGTAATCGCGTCGAGCAGTTCTTCAATACCTGCACCGCTTTTTGCGCTGATTTTGAAACATTCATTTCTGCTGATGCCCAGCGTGTGTTCGATTTCCTCCGCGACAACATCGGCCTGTGCAGCGGGCAAATCGATTTTATTAATAACCGGAATAATTTCCAATCCGCATTCAACCGCCATATACGCGTTTGCCAATGTTTGCGCCTCGACGCCCTGCGTTGCATCGACAATGAGAATCGCGCCTTCACAGGCTGTCATCGAACGTGATACTTCATAATGAAAATCAACGTGGCCGGGCGTGTCGATAAGGTTCAGCATATATTCCTTACCTTCATGCTTATAATTCATCGTTACAGCAGAGGCCTTTACGGTAATGCCGCGTTCGCGTTCGATGTCCATACTGTCGAGCATCTGGTCCTTGAACTCACGCTGGCTGACCGTGCCTGTCATTAATAAGAGTCTGTCGGCCAACGTGCTTTTGCCGTGGTCGATATGTGCGATAATGCAAAAATTTCGTATATTGTCTATTGTCATTTGTCTTTTCTAATAAAATTTAAAACGTCATTATAGCTTTTTGTGCGTTTAAAGCAATAATCACTTGCGTAAGTTAGGTAAAATTGCATTTTGCCGGATTTTTTGAACCATTTTGGCGTTATGGAACGTATAACGTCATAGAATTTATGAAAATTAAGCTTAAAACAATTTTGGTTTGTATAGCTCTTTTGGCGGCCGGGTCGCTGGCCTTCGACTCTTATTTTGATTCCGGAGCAAAATGCTTGCGGATGTCGATTTGCAAAGTTGTGCAATTAAAGGCTAAATCTCATTCGTGCTGTCAGGCGAAAGTTCAACTTCCCCAAACATCAACCGGAAAATGCAAGAATCAAAAAAACTGCTGCTATAAAAAACCTTCGCCGACCGCTACTCTTGATAATGAATTTGTATTTGATGAAAATAATGTTAATCCAATCTTTTTGGCGAGTGCAACTTTAACACGGTCTGATTTCATTTCTAAAATTACGTGTTTATCAACGGGACCTCCATTTCAATTTAATGACAAAGGACAATCCATTCTTTGCGTTTTCATAATTTGAGATGCACAGAGAGATTGTATTTTGTTGTAATTAAAAATTGAAAACTTAAATTTTTGGAGTATTTAAAATGTTAAAGAAACTTAGTATAATCGGTTTAGCGTTAGTATTATTTGTCGGCTTGAGTTTGTCCGGGTTTGAATCAAAGGTATTCGCCGGCGAAGGCTGCGGCGCAAAAGCCGGATGTAATAAGGAAGACGCCAAGCAATGCGACAAAGACAAGGAATGTAAATGCGGCGATGATTGCAAATGCGGGGACAACTGCAAGTGTGAAAACTGTAAATGCGATAGCTGCAAAAAAGCCAAGGAATGCAAATGCGGCGACAAATGCAAATGCGGCGACAAATGCACATGCGGCAAAGACTGCAAATGCGAAAATTGCAAATGCAAAACAGGCTGCAAGAAGTAACTCGCCGAGGTAAATTCAAAGGCCCGAAATTATCCGGGCCTTTTTTTATAAAGAAAAATAGGTACCATTTTTCTTTCTACAGTGGCCAATCGCTTGGGCAGTAATCCATCCAGTAGCTCGCGAGAATTTCGAAATCCCTGAAATTAACATTATTGTCGGCGTATAAATCTGCCGACCAGCCGCTGCCGGTTTTGAGCCATTGCTCGGCCATCGTTTTTAAATGCAGATAATTGACGATGCAGACTTTCACGCCCTGATTGGATAAATCGCTTGAGTTAAAATTAATCCAGCCGATATTTTCTCCCCAGGCATAGCCTGAAAAGTTACCGTTAGTGTCGATAGAAACGCCGCCATAATCCGGGTCGAAGTTAATCCATCCGACATTTTCGCCCCATGCGTAGCCGCTTAAATGTCCATAGCCGTCGTTAGCAACGCCGCCGTAAGTGGTTGGCGAAAGATTAATCCAGCCGATATTTTCAGCCCAAATATAACCTGTAACTTTATCGCGTTCGACTAACGCACCGCTGCCGGTTACGCCCGGCTCGAAATTTATCCAGCCAACGTTTTCGCCGTAAGCGTACTGATTGCCGGTGTTTTTCGGGTCGATATTTTCAGCGTTTGCAATACCTGAAATCAAAAGCAATACCGACATTAAAAAGTATAATTTATTTTTCATAGTTTTATTCCTTTGCCTTTTTTTCTTACGGCGCACAATTTGTACCGACACAACTTGCCGGTTTGTACATATTATTTGTACCGCTGCCATTATTATAAGCTGTATTCTGGTCAAGCATACAGTATCCTCCCGCATAAATGCCATAAACCGTACCTGTAGCTGAAGTGCCGTTAGAATAGACTGTATTGCCTATAATGGTACTGCCTACATCGGTGATGATTCCATAGACCATAGTGCCGGTCGAAACATCACCATTATCATAAACTGTGTTTCCGGTTATTGTACAACCACCTCCAACAACGATACCGAAAATATACGCTGCAACGCCAACCCCGTTAGAATGAACCATATTTCCTGTGATTTTGGCTCCTGCACCGGCATGGATACCGTACACCTGCGATCCTGCGGGTGCAAAACCATTATAGACGGATGTGCAGTTTCTGACCTCGTGGCCATAACCGACAAGCTGAATACCCTGTTTTGAATTTGATTGAACACGCACATCAATCACACGATTATCTGTTGCGGTAGTATATTCTTCATCTATACCAACAGTGAAATTTCGAATAGTTCCATTTCTGATTTCGACATTACTTTTGCCAAGAATATAAATACCATATGTAGTTCCGGCACCGTTGCCTATTAGCGAATAGCCGCAAAGGTCTATCGTAACATTATTGGCATCAATTCTTATGCCGTGAGATGAACATAGTCTTTCGCCCTGAAGGTAATACGAACCGCCGGCAGTGATATAAAACGTAGTGGAACCAAGTGCTGATGCGGGAATAGGAATTCTCGGCTCTATCTGGTCGAGCGTTTTCATTGTCGGGCCGGGCGGCGATGTTGGCTGCAACTCACCGGCGAAACAAAAATTACAAATTACAATTTGGCAGACAATAATTGAAATAATGGACGTGATCTTCATTCTTCATTCTCCTTAAAAAAATGATTTTGTATCGATGGATATACTACCGCTGAATGCCTGAAAAAACAAGGAAAAAGCGGTTCAATTATATGTTTAAAACCTTGTTAAAACTCTCAAAAATGAGGTTTAATCGATAACGAGCTGATTTTTCCACTCGCAATTTTTGCCCTTTTCATATCCGATATCAAAAAGGATTTTCATTTCCCTTGGGTCGAACATTTTTTTTGTTTTCGCTACATATTCTTTTGGGATGCACATATATTCGAATTGGGCGTTGTCTCGTCTGGCCATCCAGTAAATTCGATTCAAATCGCTCCATGTCTGCATCTTCATCATCGTGTAGAAAGAATGTTCGAGAATCCTGATGGCATTTCTTTTCACCTGCTTCTGGTCGGGAGCGCCGATACCATTCTTGATAACGTAAATATTGCACGGCCCATTTGGCGTTTTTCCAGTTTCGCTTAGAGGTTTGAAATAACAGAACACGCCTGTAACAACGCCGCCGTCAACGTGCATTTCATCGTACATATTGCCGTCAGCGGCAACCTCGAAACACACCGGCGGAAACGCGCCCGGAAAAGCGGATGACGCAAGCAGAACTTTTCTGAAAAGTTCCGTCGCTTTCGGGCTTTTGCTCGAAGCAATCGCACCCATATCCCAAACAACAAAACGCTGCGCATCGAGATAAGTTGTGCCGACATATAAACGTCTGCCTTTGGCGTGTTCACGTGCGATGGCGTCAATCTTTTCCTGCGTGAGAGTTTTTTCTATTAAATCGGAAAGAGGCTGCGTATCGGCATACGATTCGTTCCATAACATTCCAATAAAACCGAGACAACCTTTAACGTCGAATATGTCTTTATCAGAAATTGAAGTGTAAATTTGTTTCAGTTCTTCATCGCAGTTAGAACCGAGAAATGCAAGCGGGGCGATTAATGCGCCGGTGCTTATTCCGGTAACGACCTGGAACTGCGGACGTTTGCCGCTCTGTGTCCAGCCGTACAAAACGCCTGCGCCGAAAGCGCCGTTTGCGCCGCCGCCGGAAAGAGCCAAAAATGCGCAGCCGTTGGCATCGTTTGGATCCTGTTTGAAATCGGGAATAAAATTCTGGTCAAAAACCCTGATATTGTTCGGCATATCGGGAATTGACGTTTTGTAAATCAGATTTTCAGGTACTGCGTGGCGAACCGGCGCACAGCCCGATAACAACGCGGTTATTACTATTGAAATTGACAAAATTGTCTTGTTACGAGTCATTTAAAGTCCTTTTTTGAGAGATAATTATGTAGAATTTTTCACATTAGTCAATAATTTAAAAAAACAAAAAAGACAACGCCTCACTTTTTATTTTTTTGCCCGTTTTCAATACTGAAAATGGTTGACAGTCTTTGTTTGCAGGCCTATACTTGTCCCCTCAAAATGTTTCTTTATGTAATATTCGTTTAATTGCCCCATGGGGCTACTTTAATTTAAGGAGTTTTAGAACAATGGCTAAAAGTGCAAAAACAGTTTTCTTCTTCGGCGCAGGCAAGGCTGAAGGTATGAGCGTCGCAAAGGCAGACGCAGATCGCAGAATGATACTTGGCGGCAAAGGCGCAGGTCTTGCCGATATGACGTTTGCCGGTTTGCCGGTACCTCCGGGTTTCACAATTTCCGTTGATGAGTGCGAGAACTATTACAAACAGGGCAGAAAACTTGCCGAGTCTGTGAAAAAACAAGTTCGCGAAAACATGGCGAAAGTTGAAAAGGATATGAAAAAGAAATTCGGCGATGTCAACGACCCGCTTTTGTTCTCGGTTCGTTCAGGCGCTGCTCGTTCGATGCCCGGTATGATGGAAACAATTCTGAACCTCGGCCTTAACGACAAATCAGTCGAAGGTCTGGCAAAGAAAACCGGCAATCCGCGTTTCGCTTATGACGCATATCGCAGATTCATTCAGATGTACAGCACAACAGCAATGGGTCTTTCAAAAGAGCCGATGGAAGAAATGCTGCACAACGAAAAGAAAAAAGCCGGCGTTAAAACCGACCCGGAACTCAACGCGGAAGCGCTCAAAGACCTCTGCGAACAGTTCAAGAAATTCTATTCAGAAAAAATGAAAGGCCAGTCTTTCCCACAGGATCCTTATGAACAACTCTGGGGCGCTATCGGCGCAGTATTCGGAAGCTGGGAAGCTGACAAGGCAGTTAAGTACCGCCAGGTTGAAAAAATCAGCAACCTTAAAGGTACCGCAGTAAACGTTCAGACGATGGTATTCGGCAATATGGGCGATTCATCGGGCACAGGCGTTTGCTTCACACGCGACCCGAACACAGGCGAAAACGTATTCTACGGCGATTGCCTTATCAACGCACAGGGCGAAGACGTTGTTGCCGGTATCAGAACTCCGATGAAACTTTCAGAGCTTGGCAAACTTCTGCCAAAAGCATACAAGCAGCTCTGTCAGGTTCGTTTGCAGTTAGAAAAACATTACAAAGATATGCAGGATTTGGAATTTACAGTTCAGGAAGAAAAGCTGTATATGCTCCAGTGCAGAACCGGCAAAAGAACAGCCGCTGCGGTATTCAAAATTGCCGCTGATATGGTAAAAGAAAAACTGCTCACAAAGGAAGAAGCAGTTGCGAGAATGACGCCGGAAGACATCGAAAGATTGTTCTATCCGCAGCTCGACTTAAAAGCCGCAAAGAGCGCGACGAAAATAGCAAATGGTATTAACGCCGTTCCAGGCGCAGCGTCAGGCAAAGTAGTATTCACCGCCGCTGAAGCAGAAGAGATGGCAAAGAATGGCGAAAAAGTTCTGCTGGTCAGAAAAGAAACATCTCCGGAAGACGTAGGCGGTATGCACGCTGCGGTTGGCATTTTGACAGCGACAGGCGGAAAGACAAGCCACGCTGCGGTAGTTGCACGCGGTTGGGGTAAATGCTGCGTCGTAGGATGCGAAGCTTTGAATATCAACAACGAAACAAAGAGTATGACTGTTGGCGATAGAACGATTAAGCAGGGCGATTTCCTTACACTCGACGGCAACACCGGCGATGTTTATATGGGACAATTAGGTTTGCAGATGCCCGAACAGCCCGCCGCATATCAGACAATTATGAAATATTGCGACGAGCTTCGTACATTGAAGGTTCGTACAAACGCTGATACGCCGTATGATGCGAAAAAAGCTGTTGAAATGGGTGCCGAAGGTATCGGCCTTTGCAGAACAGAACATATGTTCTTCGATACAGAAGAAAGACGCCTTGCGATTCAGGAAATGATTGTTGCCGAAGGTGTTGAGGCACGCAAAGCCGCGCTGGCAAAACTGCTTCCAATTCAGCAGAAAGATTTCGAAGGCATCTTCACGGCGATGAACGGCAAACCTGTTACAATTCGTCTGATTGATCCGCCGCTTCATGAGTTCACGCCGAAAGATGATGAAGGTGTGCAAAAGCTAAGTAAAATAACAGGCATTAGTCCTGAAAAGATTAAGCATCGCTGTGAACAGCTTCACGAATCGAATCCGATGCTTGGCCATCGCGGATGTCGTCTTTGCATTACATATCCGGAAATTCTCGATATGCAGGTAACTGCGATTATCAAGGCCGCGATAGCATGTGCAAAAGCAGGCGTAAAGGTATTGCCGGAAATTATGATTCCGCTGACAATCGATAAGAAAGAACTTTCAATTCAGGTTGACCAGGCTCGCGCTCTCGCTAACGGTTTGATTAAAGAAGCGAAGTCGAAAGTTAAATATATGATTGGCACGATGATTGAAATTCCACGTGCCGCACTGCTGGCTGACCAGATTGCCGAAGTCGCGGAGTTCTTCTCATGCGGAACAAACGACCTGACGCAAATGACGCTCGGTCTTTCACGCGACGACGCAGGCAGATTCCTGCCGATTTATGTCGCAAGCGAAAAAGACGGCGGCAAGGGCATCTTCAAGGCTGACCCATTCCAGAGTCTGGATCAGGAAGGCGTTGGTATGCTTGTGAAGATGGCGATTGAAAAAGGTCGTTCAACACGCAAAGACCTTAAAGTCGGTATCTGCGGCGAACACGGCGGCGAGTCAACAAGCGTTAAGTTCTGCCATAGCGTTGGTATGAACTACGTTTCCTGCTCACCGTTCAGGGTTCCAATCGCAAGACTGGCTGCCGCACAGGCTGTAATCGCTGATAAAGCTGCCGCAAAAGGCAAAAAAACAGCGAAAAAAGGCAAATAGGCAAAACTTGACAAAATAACGTCAAAAGTATAGAATATCAGGTGCGCTGGTTAGTCCGGCGCACCTTTTTTAATTGAAGAATGAAGATAGAAGATTGAAGATTTGTGGAACTGCCTTCGGCAAAGTAATTAAATTTTCAATCTTCAATATTCAATCTTAAATTTCAATGGTGGGTGTAGCTCAGCTGGTAGAGCATTAGATTGTGGTTCTAAGGGTCGCGGGTCCGAACCCCGTCACTCACCCTTGTGAAATTAGGGCAGTGATTTTTTAATCACTGCCTTTTTTGTTTGATTAAAATGAAAAACGAGAATCCTGCACAATCCGTTTATATTCACATTCCATTTTGCAAATCAAAATGTTTATATTGTGGTTTTTTCTCGAAGCCGCCGGCTCAATTCGATATCGACAAACTTTTAAACGCGGAACTTGAGGAGCTAAAAAATTCTTCGTTTTCCAATCCGATAAAAACACTATATGTCGGCGGGGGCAGTCCTGCTTCCATTGGCAGCGTGGCTCTCTGCGGTTTTTTAACCGAAGTTCAGAAAATTACCGGCAAAGCCGAAGAGTTTACAGTTGAGATTAATCCGGCCGATGTAAACGAATTGTTTTTGCGCAAACTTTTCGAAATCGGCGTCAACAGAATATCCATCGGCGTTCAGTCTTTCAATGAAGACGAGCTGCTTTTCCTCGGCAGAAGATATTCTCCGACACAAGTTGAAGAAACAATTAAAATTTGCAAACGAATCGGCTTTCAAAATATCAGCATCGATTTGATTTTTGCTGTTCCCGGTTCTAATTTGAACACCTGGCATCAGGACTTGTTAAGGGCAGTCAGAAATGATGTGCAGCATATAAGCGCATATAGCCTGACGTATGAAACAAACACGCCGCTGGAGAAAATCAAATCGCTGGGGAAAATAAAAATCGTTAATGAAGAATTAGACCGTCTGATGTACGAGCGGACGATTTGGCTTTTGGGCGAAGAAGGTTTTGAGCATTATGAAATCTCTAATTTCGCAAAGCCCGGCTTCGAGTGCAGGCACAATCTGGCTTATTGGCACAATGATTTATATATAGGTATCGGCCCGGCCGCGTGCGGATATGTCAAAGGTCTGCGGTACGAAAATATTAACGATATCGATAAATACATTTCGCAAGTTGATAAAGCACAGGATAAGACAGAAATTACGCCGATTGAAAAGGCCTGTCAGACTGCGGTGCTTGGTTTGCGACTGGTAAAAGGATTTGATTTAACAGAGTACAAACAAAAAACCGGTTTTGATATTTTCGAGATATTCAAAAATTCCATCGAGAAAAATCTTAAAAAAAATCTCTTGGAGTTGAAAGATAATCGTTTGAGTCTTACAAAACAGGCGTTGCCGATAGCTGATAGTATTCTTTGCGATTTTGCCGGAGCTGATTAGATGAAATCAGATTTTGACTTTTCTCAAACTTAACACACCGCTCATAATGGTTATGAAAATCGTTATCAGGTATGTAATGGTTGTAAACCAGTAACCCCAGGCTGCGGTTTGAACGTGAGCCATTTTGACAAGTACTGTGCCGACTGCGAACGCCTGCACGAACATTTTTAATTTTCCGCTCCACGTCGCCGGGAACTTGATGCCTTTTGATTCGCTCCATTGCCTTATAATCGTAACGGTTGCTTCTCTCAAAATAATAATCGCAACGAATGCCCATTGAACGATGGCGTTTTGTGCGGCGGTGAGATTGAAAAGTTTCGGCTGGCCGATAATCGCGAAAACGATGAACGCTCCACAAATCAGCACTTTATCGGCGAACGGGTCAACGATTCTGCCGAATTTGCTGGCGACATTCAGTTTTCTTGCGGCGTAGCCATCGAACAAATCCGTCAGGCCGGCCACCACAAAAAGGACAAATACATAATCAAGGTAGCCTGGAAAAGAATAATCTCTGTCTTGCGGAAGCGTCGGCTCAATCAGCATTAGTATAAGAAATATAACAGCCAATACTAATCTGCCGCCTGTCAGGATGTTTGGTATTTGACGTATCATATTATCCAATATTAAAAACAAAAAATAAAATTACAATCAAAAAATTGTCAAAAAAGCGTTTAGGGCTTTGGCTCTACGCCGTACGCTACCAAATCGTAATCCTTGAAATCTGTAACTTTTACTTCTATAAAGCTTCCGGCAGGCTGGTTACAGTTTTGAATGAGACAAACGCTGTCGATATGCGGCGCCTGGCCGTAATATCTGCCGATTGCGGTCTGACCTTCCTCGTTTTCATCAATCAGGCATTCGATTGTTTGTCCTTCGAGTGCATTATTTTTCGTGAATACGATTTCCTGCTGGGCAAGCATCAGTTTTTCAACGCGTTTGTCTTTGATTTTTTGCTGAATCTTGCCCTTAAGCTCCGCGGCCTTTGTGCCGGGCTCCGGCCAGAATGCAAAGCATCCGAGCGCATCGAATTTTGTAACTTTTATGAAATCTAATAGCTCGTTGAAATGCTGCTCTGTTTCGCCGGGGAAGCCGACAATGACAGTCGTCCGCAGCACAACATCGCTGATGTTTTTTCGGATTTTTTCAATCAGCGCGGCGATTTTTTCCTTTGTGTCCGGCCTGTGCATTGCCTTGAGAATATCGTTATTGATGTGCTGAATAGGCATATCGATATAGTGCAGGATTTTTTTGCTCTTGGCGATTGTTTCGATAAGCTCATCGGAAATGCCGGTCGGATTGAGATACATCAGCCGAATCCACTTGAGCTTTTCGATTTTTTCAAGTTCGCTGATAACTTTCATCAGGCCGTCCTTTTCGCCGAGGTCTCTGCCCCAGCATGTGCAGTCCTGCGCGATAACGGAAATTTCAACGATACCTGAATCGGCAAGCTGTTTTGCTTCTTTGACAATTTCGTCCAGCGGTTTGCTTCTGAATTTCCCTTTTATGGAGGGTATTGTGCAGAAAGCGCAGTTTCTGTCGCAGCCTTCGGAAATTCGCAGATACGCCCAGTGTCCGGATGTTATCAAGAGCCTGTCGGAATCGAGTTGTATTTTCGTTGCCCAGTCCTCGGGGCTTTTATACAGTTTTGCAGCTTGACTTCCTGTGTCATTCCCGCGCAGGCGGGAATCCAGATTTTTAATTACATTTACAATTTCATCTCTTGCGCCAAGGCATACGACTGCGTCGATTTGCGGAAGCTGTTCAAAAAGTTTTTCCTGCATACGTTCGGCAAGGCAGCCTGCGACGACGACTTTTTTGACGTTGCCTTTGCGTTTGTGGGACAATGTATGACTTATCGTCTCGATGGCCTCATCGATTGCCGGCTGAATAAATCCACAGGTGTTAATAACGACTACATCCGCGTTTTCGGTGTCATAATCGATAACAAAGCCGGCCTCGGCGATTAGTGCGAGCATTTTTTCCGAATCGACCATATTCTTGGGACAGCCCAGCGAAATAAAGCCTACGGAAACCTGATTATCGGAACTTTCTTTTGTTTTCATCATCGCAATAGGATACAAAAAAACGATACAGAATAAAGGATTTTTTTATTTAAAAACTTGACGGATACCGAAAATTTGGGCTATAATGCACCCTAAATAGAACTGGGATTATTTAAAAGAAACTTACAATGGACAGATTAGGGGCAAACATCGGCGTTCCATCAGTATTGCTTTTCGTTTTTATGGCATTTGCTGTTTTTTTAAGCGGCTGTGGAGAAACATTTAGCGATAAATCGGGCGAAATCGAAGCCAGGGCAACGCTAAGCGACATAGAACGAACTCGTGCAAATCCTAATGTTAATAATCCTCTTCCCACTATGTATATTCAGCCGCCTAAAAGGGTTCAAGTGGCGGATGGCGTCAAAGTCTTTTACTTCACTCGCGAGCAGCCCGCTGCCCAGATGGCGGCCGTAATTACAAGCCAGCTTAATTACAAGGTAACCGCCAATGATGCCACCAATCAGCTTGTTATTCATTGTGCCAGTGACGCTGAAGCAGACAAGGTTCTGGAAATTCTAAATCTCATTGATTTATCTCCAATTCAGGTCAATATAGATTGTACGATTGTTGAGCTCTACGCCGACAAGACTTTTGACAGGGAGACAACCGTAGATATTACAAATCTATTTGGGGAAGATTTTACTTTGGGTGCCAAGAAAGATAGTACAGGCAAAATGCTGGCCAGTTTTCCGGGGTCTTCTCTTCGTGAAACCAAACGCGGGACTTTCGGCGAAAATATCGGTTACCAAAGCGATAAAATCACAATGCTTGTCGATATGCTTGTATCGAGAGGCTATTTGAAAATTCTGATGAATCCAACCCTTGAGACTGTCAACGGCCAAAAAGCAAAAGTTATGTCGAGAGATAATACTCCGATTGAGAAAATTGTTACAACAAATAACGTAGCGCCGTATTCCATTACAGAGTATCAGTGGGTTGAAGATTCTCTTGAAGTTATGCCGCACGTTTATGCCGATGGTTCTGTGGGTTTGAGTACGGAGATAAAAATCGGCTCCAGTACCAAACCAAAAGGCGTTGTTCAGGCATCTGTAATCACTGAACGGTCTATTAAAGTTGATGAAAACAGGGTAAAGCCCGGCAATAGTCTTGTCATAGGCGGCATTAGAAGGACTGAAAAACGCGATGTACTCCGTGGGTATCCGATTCTCAAGGATATTCCTGTTGTTGGCCTGCTGTTTTCAAGCAGGGATTTTGAAGAGTCCGGCTCGGAACTTATTTTCATTCTTACGCCGAGTATTTCTTCCGGCGGGATGGAATACGCCAAAATGCTTGAAATGGTGGACAAAAAGCAGTCTGCGCCAAAATATGATGAAGGGTTAGGAAAGCTTTTGACCGACCCGACAGGCGATAAGGCTTACACCGAACACGTTCAGGAGCAGGCTGATTTAGCAACGACAGAAAAGGCCAGAATCGAAACCGAAGCCAAAAAAACTTTCGCCGAAGCTGAAAAAACGAAGGTAGAATCAGAACAGGCGACAGCCGAAGCGGCAAACGCGGTAGCACAGGCTGAAAAAGCAAAAGCCGAAGCCGCTATGGAAAAAGCCAAGGCCGAAAAACTTCAGACTGAATCCCAAATAGCACAGGCTGCCGCTGAAAAAGCCAAGGCTGAATCCGAGAGCGCAAGGGCACTGGCAGACAAGGCAAAAGCAGAAGCCGATACTGATAAGCTCGAGACGGAAAAAATAAAAGCGCAGGCTGAAGAGGCTCGCGCCAATGCGGAAAAATCACAGGCAGAGGCCGCACAGGCAAAAGCTGAAGCTGATAGTGTAAAGTCGCAGGCTGAAAAGGCGCAAGCGCAGGCCGAACAGGCACAAGCCGAGGCCGATAGAATAAAAGCGGAAGCCGAAAAGGTTAAGGCGCAGGCCGAAACGGCGCAGATTGAAGCTGACAAAGCAAAAGCCGAGGCCGAAAGGGAAAAGGCCGAAGCACAGGGAGGAAGGCGGCCGGTTGACCCAAATGACCCCAATAGGCCAAATAATCCTGTTCCGTCGGCAGACCCAAACCATACTGTTAACTTGAAATTAGAATAGAGATCATCGCCGAAGGCGAATCAATAATTTTGATATTTAATTTTTCTTGTATGCGAGCATATAGGTATTTCTCTTCTCTTTCATATACTTTCGCTCGAAGTTTGTCCCTACATATTCATTTTCTTTTGCGCCTGCGGGTTTCATAAATTCCACAGGGGTTAGTTCGTTAGTGAAATTCGCGAAAACATTTTGCATCCAGTGAAAATAATCTTCATGGTCAGTTGCGATATTTATCAAACCATTTTTTTTCATGCATCTGATTATTTGCGTTACGTTTTCCTGGCTGATGAATCTTCGCCTGTGATGTGCGCGTTTCGGCCAGGGGTCTGGAAAATAAATATGAAAACACTCGATGCTGGAGCTGCGGATATGTTTGGCGATAAAAACGGCGGCGTCTGTTCTTAGCATACGGACATTCTCCAAGCCCCTTCGCCCCATTCTATCTACGGCATATTTGTAGTATTTGTTCGCCCATTCTATGCCGAGGAAATTGATGTCGGGAAATGCCGCCGCCTGACCGACGAGGAAAGTTCCTTTGCCGGAGCCGACTTCGATATGTACGGCGTTTTTACGTCCGAAAACATTGGACAGCTTTAATTTGCCCTTAATATTATCATCTGAAAGGGCGACATTTTCATAGTCTTTTAGTGTTCTTTTCATCATACATGTATTTTACATATTATTAGATAAAGTCAAGAATGATAATATTCGATACAGATTTTGTGGAACCTTGTAGTGTGTTTCTGCGTAAATGAATTAGGTGATATGTTTAACGGGATATTAAAATGATTGGACCAATAAAATTACGACGCAAACGTATATTGGTTGACGTTGATACCCAGAATGATTTGTTGGTTGCCACCGGCGCCAACTGCATTAAGAATCACCGTCGTGTCCTGATGAATATCCGCAGAATTGTTGCCTGGGCACGAATAAAAGGTATCAAATCTGTTTCTACTGTACTATCTAAACCACAACACAATGGCGACAAATTTTGCATTGTCGGCTCGCAGGGCATCAAAAAAATTTCATACACACTTCGCGGCAAGAGAGTTGTTTTTAACGCGGATAACTCTACAGATTTGCCAAGGGATATATTTTCTCACTATGAGCAGGTAATATTAAGCAAACGTGTTGAAGACCCGTTTGAAGAACCGCGTGCGGAAAGAATTCTGACCGAGTTGAAGGCGGACGAATTTATCGTAATCGGCGCACCAGCCGAAGGCGCTGTTTCACCAACAGTTCTTGGCCTTTTGCAGAGAGGCAAAAGGGTGGTTGTCATTACCGATGCGATTGGCGTTTACGACCGAAAGAACGCAGAAGTCGCGTTCCGCAAATGGCAGGCCAAAGGTGCGATTCTGCTGGAGACAAAGGATTTAGCCGGCGCTACACATCTCAAAACGGCCGGGATATGCACTTGCAAAATCTGTAAACTGACCGAAAAAGAACTCCAGGCACAGGCCAGCGCGTAATATTATTTCTTTGCGGCTTTAACTTCAGAATTTGTGCAATCCATAACTTTGAAGATGGTGGTGTTATCAATATAGTTTCTGCTGTTAATGCCGAAGTAAAAAGAAGAACCGATTTTGTCAGAGCCGATGATATAGTTATTGAACATTTCGGCGTTTTTCCCCTTTGCGAAAAAGGGCACTAATGAATTTGTATGTTTTTGGGAGTTGAACTCCATTTTGGGTATTGAAATTCTACCGTTGCTGACGATGTCGCCGAGAGAATTAACATCTCCGGTTAGGAAACCGCATTCATGGTCGGCTGTAATTATAAGAAGCGTGTCATTCCAAGAGCCATTCTTTTCGACCCATTCGATTACAGCTTTGACAGCCGCGAAAAAATCCAATTCTTCTTCTATCATTCGGTCTTTCTGATTTGCATGATTTGCCCAATCGACTGCGCCGCCTTCGATCATAATACAGAAACCATTCGTATTTTTATTAAGAACATTTAATGCGCCGATTGACATCGTTGCCAAAGAAGGAACGTTAGTGTTGAACTTCGCACCGGCAGGGCGTGCCTGTTGAGCTGTTGTTGCCGCCTGAATGATGCCGATAACTTTGTCCTGATTTAAGCTGCCTTTCGCGAGTTGCTCAAAATCTGTTTTTGTTTCAATCATCGTAAAATTATTTGCCTTGTTCGCGATGATTTCTTCCCACGTATTTTTACCGCCGACATAGTTATAATCCGGTGCATTTTGTTGTGTTCCATCATCGTTATAGAACGGATGGCCTGCGCCCATAATTACATCGAGTCCGCTTTTTAAAATCATTTCATTTGCGATTTCGCTGTAATTTGCTCGGCTGCGATTATGTGCTCCGCAGGCTGCCGGTGTTGCATGGCTGAATGCGACGGTTGTTATCGCGCCTGTAGCGTATCCGCGTTTCGAAGCCAGGTCGAAAATGGATGTTGTGTTTTGGCCGTTTATCTGGTTGATTGCGTTGTTGTAATGTTTTTTTCCTGTGTATATTGTGCTGGCGGCCGCGGCGGAGTCAGTTGGAATATTTCCCGCCCATTTTATATCACCCCACATCTTCACAGCATTGTAATCTCCTGTCGGGTTACTGGCAGAATACGTCTGCATAGACATTTTTACATCGAAGCCGAACTGTTCCATAAAATTATAGCCAAGATACATATTTGCTGCGTTAAGCGTGTTGTAACCCTGACCGTCGCTTATCATAAGAATTACGTTTTGTTTTGCCTGGGTCAGACAACCACAGACAGATAACAAGATGATGCATAAAATCTTAATGTTATTCATGTTTTTTCCTGAAACTAAATTTTTATCAATTTAAAGCACTTTTATTTGGGAAAAATTAGGAAAGATTTAGGATTGTATTAATAATTTTTAGTGTAGTCAAGTTTTCATTTAAATAACAAATTGGCGGAAAAGGGATACGAATCCAGGACATTGCATAGAAACGACTCCTGACACCGTTTTTCATTTAACTGCTTTCTTTAGGACATAATATTGAGGTTTCATTCCACGGATAGTTACATCTCCGCTTAGCCATGGGTAGAAAAGATATGTTTCGTCATTTATTAATTTTATGCAGTACATAGCTTTTGTTTTTTTGTCACAGGTATATATCCAGTCTTTTTTCCATAAGTCGCTTGACGAAGTGGTACCATCGGGATTAAAGCTAATGTCCTTTAGAAATAAACTGCCTTTCCATTGAGTATTACCGAGTTTAAAATCGTTGACCTCGCTGACGAAATCCACGCTTTGCCAATAGCCGATAAGATTGCTGTCAGATTCGCTTGCAGTAAGGGGACGCGGTGAATTACCCATCACAGTATTCATCCCCAGTGTACTGCCGAACAAAATAACAATAAGTATTTTTGAAGTAATCTCTGCCAAAATCAAACTAATAATAAAAGTTACTGCCGCTTTTAAGCCTTTGAAATTACAGGAAACAGCGTATGCCCTGTACATCAAAACTACCATCCAGACTATCATTATGATGCTGATTAGTAATGCAGCAGAAAAGATGGCCGCATCGGCGGGATTTAAAACTGCTGCTTCGTTGTTTTGTCCAAGTTTAGACAGGAGATATTCGCCGAATCTGCGATTTGCGTCCGGCAGCATAACCAGTGTTGTCAACAGTGCAGGCCATCGGGATAGTGCTTGAGTGCCCAGCACATCAATAAATCGCCACTGTACTTTTGAAACAATTAAAGCTGATAGAACCAAAAACAACACCATACACAACCAGTCAATTATGCTTTCCGCGAAGAATAACCATACTGGTGCTTTCAGGCCGGTGTGAACATCAAGAACGCCGTCAAAATGCGTATTGCTCAACGCTCCTATATATGCAGTTGTCAGAATAACTATGATTCCCAGCAGTAAGGCTTTTCCGCCGGCAATAAACTGAAACGGATTAAACAGCCATTGCCTTAAACTTCTGTTTTGTGAAAGATTTAATGTTTTATTTTCCATTGTTATCACCTTTATTGGCTGAATTTTTTATATGCTCGATAATACCGTCGAGATAATTTCTAACCGTGGGGTAACTCAAGTTTTGCAGGTTAGCCATTTCTTTCAGTGACCCGCTGCATTTTACAAATTGCAGAATAAACTCCTGTTCTTCAATTGTCATTTTCGCCAAAGGCGGCAGTTCAAAAGAACCTTCGATTTCGGTATCGCATTTCTGGCACGACAATCTTTTGATATTGAGTGGACTTTCGCACGCCGGACATATTGATGGTAGTTTTTTCATTTTTTCACTTTTTTATAGCTGAATTAATTGCTGCTGTAAGTTCTTCAGATTTTTGTGAACCGATAAGCAGTTTTTTTCCGTTTTTGAAAACAATCTGTAATCCTCTGTTGCCTTTCATATTATAGGCCTTGCCGTTTTTACCATATCGTATTCCCCATCCGCCGTATTCCGCTATTGGTTTGTACTCACAAGCGTAACATTCGTTAATATCTTCAAAAGGAAATTTTTTGAAATTTATGTGTAGTGGAAAAAAGCGAACATACAAACCGTTAGCACAGACTTTTGTCTCCAGTTTGCACATTCCTATTAATATGGATATTGAGAACGGAATAATTCCCGCTAAAGCAAGAATGATTACCATAGTTGGCTCAATAGGTTTGTTTTGCGAATGCAGATAATGAATAACAAATATAATGGCGCCAATGAAAACAAATAAGTCTAACGAGAATATTAATCGTATCCATTTACTTGGTTTTTGTTCTTCACTGAAAATTTCTGTTTCAATCATGATATTTTCCTGAATTATAGTTTCCAAAGATAAAGAAAAGAAGCGAGGATTACAATTAGTGTTCCACCGGTGAGAAAAAACAGGTTTCCTGTGATTATATAAAAAGGGTCCGATGTTTTTAATATTACAAGAACAATATTGTAAATAATTTGTATGCAGCCCATGACGATGAAAGCTTTCGCCATATATTTGTTTGCTTTGAACCAAATTTCGCGATTGTCCAAAGTTTTTTCTACTCTAAATCCATACCATTGATTCGGCCCAATTTTTTCCAATAAGAGCGGAATTGAAATGGCGACAAAGATCAAATCACAAACAACAAAAAAGAAAATTGATAGTAATATTTCAGACATTTTTACTATTTCCGGATAATTTTATAGAAATAATACAATATAAATGAATAAAATCAATATAAAAATCAATAATATTGATATTTTAATAAATAAAAACAAATAAATGATTCCTGGCACCATTTTTTTTGTTGCATTTTAAAGTGCAGCTGTTAGTATGTGTTTTATGGCAAGACCATTAAGAAGAACGCCGGCAGGTTACGCGTACCATGTTTTCAACAGGGCTAATGCTCGTGTCCCCATTTTCGTTGACGAAAAAGATTATGCCTGCTTCGAAAAACTCATCGTAGAAGCTGTTGAAAAATTTGATATGCGAGTGTGTACATATTGCATAATGCCGAATCATTGGCATCTTGTGCTGTGGCCTAAAGAAAACGATTCGCTTTCGGAATTTGTCGGCTGGCTTACTATGACACATACAAAGAGATGGCATAAAGACCATCAGACCAATGGATACGGACATTTATATCAGGGGCGTTTCAAAGCATTTCCGGTTCAGAATGATTCGCACTTTTTAACACTGTGCAGATATGTCGAGCGTAATCCTGTGAACAGTGGTCTTGTAGGGAACGCACAGGATTGGAGATGGTCTGCGATGTGGCATCGTTGCAATGGTGGCAAAAGCAATATGTTACCGTATTCTGACTGGCCGGTAATTATTCCGGATGGTTGGCTGGGTTTAGTAAATCAAAGTCTTAGCGAAAAAGAGGTTTTAGAGATTCGGCGATGTTTTGATCGCAGCCGGCCTTTTGGTGAAATTGCCTGGATGCAAAAGACGGCTTCTTCACTTGGTTTGGAATCTGCTATCCAGCCTAAGGGCAGACCTAAAAAAATGACTCCTGGCACCGTTTCTGTCCGCAGATAATACTTCCCATAAATTTATTTGCCTGTCAGTCTGACAGGCAAACTGCTATTTTGCCATTGTTTTTTTAAAAAAACGGTGCCAGGAGTCATTTATCTCGTTGTGAATAAATAACTTACAGCTCGAAAATTCATTTGTCTGCCAATGGCACATTATTTGCATCATTAAGATATAGGATTGGATATTCTATGACCATAGATAGCGTTAAAGTGTTGCTCAACGGTTTCGACTGGGCTTGGCCGCAGGCGGTCAGGCAGATTTTCGAGAACCGAAGCGTTGAATTACTAATGGTAAAGCGACCCGATGAGGCACTCAATGTTCTTCAGCATCGCAGAGTCCACACCGCTATCGTAGATATGGATTCCAAAACGCTCAACGGCTTGAGTATGATAAAAATTATTCGCAGCAGTTTTCCGACTCTGCCGTGCATTTTGCTCGCAGACGAAGCCGAAGACAAACTGCTGGCCGCCGCGCTGGAACTTGATGTGTTCAGCGTTATGAACAAGCCGGTGGATATAGATTTGCTTCAAAGTCAGTTAAATCGTCTTTTTGTAAAACGATATGATAATTACTTGTTTAATAGTTGAAAGGAAACAGGAATGAAAATCAGACCATTAGCCGCAAAGGTGCTTGTCGAACGCATCGAGGCTGAAAGTAAAACCGCCGGCGGTATCGTATTGCCGGATTCAGCAAAAGAAAAACCACAAAGAGGAAAAATCGTTAGCGTTGGCGAAGGCAAAATGCTTGACGATGGCTCACGCAGCGAAATGCAGGTGAAGAAAGGCGATGAAGTGCTCTTCACAAGTTATGCCGGCTCGGAAATCAAACTCGACGGCAAAGAGTACCTCATTATGGAAGAAACAGAAATTATGGCAGTTGTTGAAAAATAACCGCAAAGCAAAAAAGAATTAGAAATAGGAGTAATACAAATGGCAGCAAAAAAAATAGCATACAATACCGAGGCTCGCGAAGCCATCCGTCAGGGCATTAGAAAACTTGCCGCTGCGGTTAAGGTTACGCTTGGTCCCTGCGGAAGAAACGTAGTCCTCGAAAAATCTTACGGCTCACCAACCGTTACAAAAGACGGCGTGTCAGTCGCGAAGGAAATCGAGCTTGAAGATTCTTATGAGAATATGGGCGCACAGATGGTTAAGGAAGTCGCAAGCAAGACAAGTTCAGTCGCAGGCGACGGCACAACCACAGCGACAATTCTCGCAGAAGCGATTTTCGAAGAAGGCCTGAAAAATATCACAGCCGGCGCAAATCCGATGCAGGTTAAACGCGGCATTGATTTGGCTGTTGAGAAAATCATCGATGAACTCAAGAAGATGAGCATAAAGGTCGAATCCAGCAAACAGGTTGAACAGGTCGCTACCTGCTCGGCAAATCACGATGCCACAATAGGCAAGACGATGGCACAGGCAATGGAAAAGGTCGGCAAAGACGGCGTTATCACCGTTGAAGAAGGCCAGAGCCTTGAGACAGTTGTCGAACTCGTCGAAGGTATGCAGTTCGATAAAGGTTATGTCAGTCCGCACTTTGTCAATCACTACGACGATATGACCTGCGTTCTCGAAAAACCGTACATCCTGATTAACGAAAAGAAAATCACTTCGATTAAATCGCTCGTTCCGCTTCTTGAGAAAGTCGCAAAAGCCGGCCGTCCTCTGCTGATAATCGCGGAAGACATTGAAGGCGAAGCGCTCGCTACATTAGTCGTAAACAAACTCCGCGGCATTCTCCAGTGCGCAGCGGTTAAAGCTCCGGGCTTCGGCGACAGACGCAAAGCAATGCTCGGCGATATCGGCGTTCTCACAGGCGGCGAACCGATTTTTGAAGATCTCGGCATCGACCTCGAGCACATCGAGCTTTCACAACTCGGCCAGGCCAAACGCGTTACAATCGACAAGGAAAACACAACCATCGTCGAAGGCGCAGGCAGCACGGGCGAAATCAAAGGCAGAATCGAACAGATTAGACGCGAAATCGAAACCACAACAAGTGATTATGATATCGAAAAGCTTCAGGAAAGACTTGCGAAACTTTCAGGCGGCGTAGCGCAGATTAACGTTGGCGCTGCGACAGAAGCTGAAATGAAAGAGAAAAAAGCACGTGTTGAAGACGCGCTTCACGCATGCAGAGCGGCCGTTGAAGAAGGCATCCTCCCAGGCGGCGGCGTTTCAATGCTCCGTGCTTTGAAAGCTCTCGATAAGGTAAAAGCGAAAGACGATGAAAAGATTGGCATTGACATTGTACGACGTGCAGTTGTCGCTCCGATTAAGCAAATCGCCTTGAATGCAGGCCTTGACGGCTCTATCATCGCGCAGAAAGTTATGGAAAGCACAGAACCGAATTTCGGTTATGATGCCATGAGAAAAGAATACGGCAATATGATTGAGTTCGGCGTTATTGTTCCGACAAAAGTCGAACGTACCGCTTTACAGAATGGTGCTTCAATCGCATCGCTGCTTCTCACAACAGACGCTATCGTCAGTGAAATTGCTGAAAAGAAGGAAAATCCTCCAACAATGCCACAGCACGGCGGCGGAATGTACTAACTAAATGCAAAATTTAAAATTTTGGAGTCCCGCACCTGTTTCAAAGCAGGTGCGGGATATATTTATCTCTGTGTTCTCTGTGAACTCTGTGGCTAAATAAAATAAAACTCGGTGGTTATTATGTTATTTAATTTTTATTCCAATTCGTTTAGCGGCATTTCAAAAAGTTTCGCCAAAGGTCTTTTCGTTACCGGCCTTTTGATTTTTGGTTTTGGTATATTAGTTTGGGTTTTCAAGGAAGTGCTTGCTATTATAGCCGCCGCGATTTTTATGGTTGTTGGCGTTAGCTGTTGTTTGAAAGCAATCAGAATGTATTATCTGGCGTGGAAATTCGGCAAAAACAATAACGCCGACAATAACGCCGGCCGCAGCGACAACGTCAAAATCCACATCGAATAATTTTTATATTTTTTCTCTGTGTCCACTACTGAAGCGAAGCGAAAGCCCCCGAATCTTCAGGTTTTTTTCTGCCTTGTAAAGGAAAAAAACAGAGGGGGTGTTCTCTGTGGCTATATAAAAATGTAAACTCTGTGGCAATTTTCTACATATTTGCTTTTTGAATTGTTTCTAAAATCTTCGTCATCACTTTATTAATCTTTTCAAACTTCCCTAAATCCGAAAACACCTGCTCGGCGTTTTGAATATATTTATCTTTCACAATCTCATCAGGAAAATTATCAAACAGGGCTTTCGCGTATTCATACGTTGTCTCCAGATGAAATTGAAAACCGAAAACTCTGTTATTTATAACAAAGCCCTGATTTTTTGTCGCTTCGCTTGATGCCAGATGAACCGCACCTTTTGGCAAATCGAATGTGTCGCCGTGCCAGTGAAAAGCTTCCATTTTTTGTGAAAAGCAATTTGCCAGAATTGTATTTTGAGCATCTTTTGTCGGTATTAAATCGAACCAGCCGATTTCCTTATATTTATTGCGATAGATTTTCGCGCCCAGACTTGCCGCGATTAGTTGCGCACCGAGACATACGCCGATAACAACTTTTCCCGCATCGATTGCTTTTTTGATGAATTGTTTTTCTTCAGTCAGCCAGGGAAATTTTGCATCATCATTAGCGCTCATTGCGCCGCCCATAATAATGAGCCAGTCAAAGCTGTCGATGCTCGGCAACGATTGGCCGAGATAAAATTGCGTTGATGCCGAAGGAATATTTTTTTGTTTAAAGTATTCCCCCATACTTCCCAAACCTTCAAACGGTAAATGTTGTAACCAATGTATTCTCATAATAGTATAGCCCCGCCATCATTTTAATCCCCGCAGGGGACTATGGCGGGGGTTTTAACCTTTCAATATTTTCGCCAATTTTTCCATCGCTATTTTCGCATCGCCAACCGGTTCAGCAAAAAAAGTTCCATCCGCGAGTCTATTCCAGTTTGGCGAACCTTCGCCGTCGCGGTTGACGATTATGTGATTATAATTTTTTGATTCCGCGATTTCCGAAACTGAATCGTTGATGCGTTTTTTTACATCTTCCAAAAATTCCGCGTCAACCTTTCGCTTGTGAAACGCGATTCTGTTAAATTGTTTATCCGCCATAAGTGATTTTATAAAAATCTCACGCTTAAATCCGCATTTTTCAGCGAACAGGATTTCATCTTCGCTCGCCGGCGTTAGAAATACAGTTTCAATTTTAATATTTTTAAGATGCTTTGCCGTCAATAACCCCGGCACCATCGGATAATACATTTCCATCAGGATTGTGTGTTCGGGATAATTGACGATGAGGTCGAGATTAACCGCTTGTGTAAATCCGTGGCACTTGCCGACAACGAAATGCTCGTTCTTCGCAAGAGCGGCCAGTTCTTCTTCATTCCGCCAGCAGTCCGGATTGTCCCATACCTGCAATTCGTCCGGCCGTGGGATATTATGACGTGATGCCTTGCTCTTGATTACCGACAATTTTGTAAATTTTACATCAGGCCGGAATTGCTTTACTGCCGCCGTCAACGGCCCTTTGCCCGTGCAGCTTGGTCCGGATAACAAGATTAATCTTTTTCCCATTTGGTAATATTTATATACTTTGGGAAGAGTTGGCAATAAAAATATTTTAAGCCGGACAATCTATAGAAACAATTCCAATTAAAATTATTGCTTAATTAAGGTCGTCAAATTTTACATCGAATGTAGTTACGCTGATTTTCACTTCATCAGAGTTTAATACGCCATTTGGATCTTTGGGTAATGGCCTATTATGGCTAAGTGCTATCGTTTCATTCGGAGATAAAATTTTCACTTCACTTACCCAATCATTCGTACAGTCGATTAATTCGCCATTTTTATAATATTCAAAATTTACTCTTAAATTGCTTATGGTTTTGTCGGATTCATTTTTAAGCGAGTAAATTACTTTTTCTCCGTTTTGCCATTCGGATTTAACCTTTTTTATTCCGCTGATAATTAATTTTGGTTTTGTATCGACAAAAATTTTGTCTTTATTTTCTTTTTGAGGGGTATTAGGTTTAAAGCCGTCAGAAAATCCATTGTGCATTTGAGTTGCAACCTCTTTGGCGAACTGCTGAATCGCCTTTGTCTTTTCCGCATCAGAGGCGCCATTCTCGATTATTTTGTTCAATTCTTCATAAGCAGCTCTGATTTCATTGGCAAGTCTTGGTTTCATTGTACCTGCAAAGACAAATAACGCTGATATAGCAAGGATAACAATTACGATTGGACTGTTAATATATTTCCACATTCTTTTGCTCCTGTGATTATTAATATTACGCTTAACACTTCTCTTCGCCAATTCTGCCGATATTTTAGTCCCGTGATATTAAATGCTTTGAGATTTTTTGGCAATAGAAATGTCGTTCTAATACCGGCCGGCAGCATAATATCAGCGCAAAAAAAGAGGCAGACGCCTAGGAGGAGTGGTAGTCTGCCTTATTGAGAAAAACAATATTGTTTTCCACCACTGTTTGTACGTAACGAACCCCTGAAAGGGTTCATTAAATTTTATATAAAATCTTAAAAGAAGAGCGCAAAAAAAATGGCAGGCGGCCGAGGAGAGAAACCGCCATGCCGTGTGCGCCTCCTAAAGAGGAGGAGGTACGTGTGGGTATCCTAAAATAACATTACTACCTACTATACGTCAAGCGAAAAATTGAGTTCTTAATAATTTTATCAAAAAAATATGGTAAAAATACAAAGAGGTGCCGAATTTAACAGTCATGGGGACTATGAGGTTAAAGGGGGTTAACAGGAAAATATGCCAGATAATTACAGTGTTTACACGTCTTGTTTTCGTGCGGCGACGTGTTGTGTGTTTTGCAGGTCTTTAATTGTTTATTTTGTTAAGTGTAGCACCATAAAAGGTATATACAATCCCGAAAAATCTGGTAAAATGCCCAAAATTGTAAGAAAAATGATTCTTTATAAGGAGGTTAGGTATGACTGCGAGTATTGTTCTTCTATCAGTTTTTCTACTGGGTATGGTGGCTATCGGTATATGGGGGATGAAAAAGACGGCAACTCTTAACGATTTTTTTCTTGGCGGCAGGTCGGTTGGGCCGTGGATGACGGCGTTTGCCTATGGCACAACTTACTTCAGCGCAGTTATTTTTATTGGTTTTGCCGGAAAAATTGGCTGGGGTTTCGGTCTCAAAGGTCTGGCTATCGCAATCGGCAACGCGTTTATCGGAACAACTTTGGCCTGGTTGGTTCTCGCCAGAAGGGCAAGAAGAATGACGCAGAATCTCGACGCGATGACAATGCCGGAGTTTTTGCAGGAAAGATT
The DNA here is from genome assembly GCA_021371795.1 of Planctomycetaceae bacterium. Classification (NCBI taxonomy): domain Bacteria; kingdom Pseudomonadati; phylum Planctomycetota; class Planctomycetia; order Planctomycetales; family Planctomycetaceae; species Planctomycetaceae bacterium. Next base: position 97,033 of record JAJFVK010000008.1, read on the forward strand.
CGGCAGCAAATACATAAAAATGTTCGCCGCTCTGATAATTTTTGTTTTCCTGATTCCATATTCGGCTTCAGTTTTCAAAGGGCTGGGTTATTTATTCGAGAAAAATTTTAATATTCAATTCGATACCGCACTTTTAATTATGGTTGCGATTACCGGTTTGTATCTCGTTCTCGGCGGATATTTCGCGGTAACGCTGACCGATTTCGTGCAGGGTATTATAATGCTTTTCGGCGCTACTATAATGGTGATTCTGCTCTCTAATAAAGCGGCGGAAATTTCCGGCACAGGCGCGTTTACCGCGGCAACGGACAGATACAATCAATGGCTAAGCACAGTGCCGCCCGAAAAACAGCCGAGTATGTTCGCTTTGGGTGCGCTTGTATTTATGACATCGTTCGGCGTTTGGGGTATGCCGCAGATGGTTCAGAAATTCTACGCAATCAAAAATGAACAAGTGATAAACAAGGCAGCGTTGATTACAACGATTTTCGCGGTAATCATTTCTTTCGTCGCATATTACACCGGCGCGTTAGCTCACGTTTTCTACGATAAGCCGCCGATGGGAGCCAACGGCCCTGACTTCGACAGAATTATTCCGGAACTGCTGACGAGCTATCTACCAAGCGGATTGATGGCGGTTATACTGCTGCTGATTCTTTCTGCGTCGATGAGTACGCTTTCGTCGCTGGTGCTTGTCTCGGCGTCCGCCGTCGCGATTGACCTTTACAAGGGACACGTCAATCCGAATATATCAAAAAAGAATTCGCTGCTTATGATGAGATTTTTGAGTGCGGTGTTTATCGCGATTTCATATTATGTCGCCCGGCATCAGCTTGCGTTTATTGTTGAACTGATGGCGCTTTCGTGGGGTGCGGTGGCAGGTGCGTTTATGGCCCCGTTCTTTTATGGACTATATTGGAAACGCGCAACGCATGCAAGCGTGGTTGTTGGAATGATTACAGCTATCGCGATAAATACGATTTTATACTATCAGTATGGTCCGAAGAATTCTCCAATTGCTGCGAGCATCGCAATGATTGTACCGTTCATTATAATACCGGTGGTTAGCGCTTTCACAAAACCGCCAAAGAACGCGATTATCGAAAAAGCATTTGCATAATCTGGCTCACCACGAAGAACTCGAAGAAATTAAAGGCAATCCTATATAAAGGGTTGCCTTTTTTGTTTCAGTTAATCTTTAAATTAAGCGACTCTTAACTCTGCTCCGACCGCTGACGCAAGGGCGGCAACAATATCTTTTTGCCAGCCATCAACTATCTCGTGTTTCAATGTTCCGTCTTCATCGCGGAAAACAAGCGAAAGCGTAACGCTCTTCTTGCCCTGCACAATCGGTTTGCCTCTGTAAATGCCGACGAAATTCATTATCTCAAGTTCGGCCGGTGCTTTCGATGCGACGATTTCCTGAATCTTCGACCATTGAACAGGCTCATCAACTATCAGCGACAAATCACGGACGATAGATGGGAATTTCGGAAGCGGTTTTGCCTTTATCTGCTCTGCCTGTAAATCGAGCAGCATATTGAAATTAATCTCCGCACCGCAAACATTTGTAATCTTAATATCAAAACCCGACAAAATCTGGTCTTTGATAATGCCGGCAAAACCAAACGCATTTCCGTTGACCAAAATTTTCGCGCCGGTCTTTGCCCAAAAAACTTCTGCCGGTTCGAATGAAACATTGGCCGAAGCTGAAATATTTTTAATCGCGCCTTCGATTGCGCCGCGAATAATTCTGAAATCGCCATCACAAACTGCCGCCAGCGAAGTATGCTCGATGTGTTTGCCGTCTGGGGTTTTCGCGAATACGTTCGCCAGTTCGTACATTCTGATATTTTTATTTCCTGCGTGTACGTTTCTGCTGAAGACTTCTAAAAGTGAGCCAATCAGGGTGCTGCGGAGCATATTCGCGGTCTTGCTGTTTTCGTCGCGGACTGTCAAATGCGTATCTGTCGCGTTCGGTGCAATCAATTTTGCAACCGCTTCACTGTTGAAGCCGGGGGTTATCGATTCGTAGAAGCCACAGCTATTAAGATAACCGCCGGTCTTGGCGACAACCTGCTGACGTTTGTCAACCGGTGCGACTTCGATATTTATTTTCTGCGTTGTGTTGACTTTATCGTAGCCGTAGATGCGGCCGACTTCTTCGATTAAGTCAATTTCTCTTGAAACATCGCCGCGCCAGGTCGGGATTGTGCAGAGGACTTTATCATTTTCCGGTTTTTGCGGACTGAAACACAGGCCGCGAAGGATGTCGAAAATAGTCTGCTGCGGAATTTCGATGCCGAGAACTTTTTTAACTCTGGCAAACCGCATTGAAACCATTATATTGTTTTCGACTTTAGCCGGGTAAACATCGACAACACCTTCGACGATTTTTCCGCCTGCGACTGCGACGATTAGTTGTGCCGTTCGCTGCGAAGCCCAATCGATTTGTTCGATGTCAACGCCGCGGCCGAATCTGTATGCCGCTTCGCTTGGCAGGTTCAGTGCGCGTGATGTTTTTCTTGTAACGACCGGATTGAATGACGCTTCTTCGAGCAGGATGGTTGTTGTGCTCATGCTGACTTCGGTATCGATGCCGCCCATAACGCCTGCGACGGCGACCGGGCCGGTTGGGTCTGTTATAACGAGCATGTCCGGCTGCAAAACGCAATTTGAGCCGTCGATGCTGGTGATTTTTTCGTTTTGCTTTGCCAGACGGACAATGATTTTGCCCTGATAGATTTTTGCGTAGTCAAAAGCGTGCGGCGGCTGGCCGGTTTCGAACATTGCGTAGTTTGTCGCGTCAACGACGTTGTTTACGCTGCGGAGGCCGACAGCTTCCAGACGTTTTACCATCCACGAAGGACTCGCGCCGACTTTTACGCCTTCAATGATTCGTGCGGTGTATCGGCCGCAGAGTTTCGGCTCTGCGATTTCGACGCTTGCTATTGAAGCGATATCCTTTTTCACCGGCTCAAATTTAACTTTAGGCAGGTTTAGTTCACGGCCTGTCGCGGCGGCGATTTCTCGCGCAACGCCGATATGACTCAAACAGTCCGGCCGATTGCTCGTTACTTCGACGTCGATTACGGCATCGTCAGCGAGGATTTCGACGCTTTCGATGTTAAAGCCGATGCCGCTCAAAAGCGCGGCCAGTTCCTGCGGAGTTTCTGTTATTGAAACGTATTCTTTAAGCCAGTTTAAGGATGTCTTCATTTTTTCTATATACCTGTAAAAACAAACAATTTAACGAGAATGGGGGGGCGTGTCAATAATTATAAACCCAGCCATGATGCCGGCAGGACTAACCAATTTTGACGGCCGAGACGATTCTGTCGTTATTGGAAAGGTCTTTTTCGACCTTGATTTGGCCGAAGATTTTTGTATCTTCGAGCAGTTGTCTGACCGCCGGGCCTTGAAGATAGCCGATTTCGAGCAATAAAAGCCCGTCTTTTTTCAAATGTGTGCCCACTTCGGCGGTAATTCGACGGTAAATGTCCAGCCCGTCCGGCCCGCCGTTGAGGGCAAGCTGCGGTTCGTGATTTTTCACCTTTGGCTCGAGTTTTTCCAGTTCCGGATGGCTGATATACGGCGGATTGCACGTAATTAGATCAAATTCTTTGACGTCGAGCCGGTCGATTATCGGTTTAAACAAATCGCCGTGCAGGAGATGGATTTTTTCGGTCAGATTGTATTTAGCGATATTTTCAGCCGCGATTTTTAATGCGTTATCGCAAATATCGGTCGCGATAACTTTCGCTTCGGGATAATTCTTTGCGATTGCAACGGCGATACATCCGCTACCTGTGCACAAATCGCAGACGTATTGCGGGGCGATTCGCGTGCGCAGAAATTCGATTGCACGCTCGACGAGCAGTTCAGTTTCCGGTCGCGGTATCAGGCAGGCGGGGGAGACTTTTAGCGAGATGGAATAAAATTCTGTTCTGCCGGTCAGATATTGGACTGGTTCGTTGTTGAGGCAGCGTTTGACAAGGCCGCGAAGTTTTTCGAGATTCAGCCTTTCGACTTCCTTGTCGAAGTTCATATACAGTTCGATTCGCTGCATATTCAGAACATTTGACAGCAGCAATTCAGCGGTGAGTCTGGGCGAATCGATTTTCTTGTCCGTGAAGTGACCGGTCATCCAGTCGAGTAATTTTTTAGTTGTCCATTGTTCCATAGTAAAATCAAAAATGAGGATGGCCTGCGGCCTGTTATTTACTAAACGCTTTATCCCAATCTTTCCAAACGGCTTCGAGATTTTTCTCTTTCAGCATTGCGGCAATCTGCACCGGCGTTCTGTCGTCAGCGACTTCAAACTGCTCGAGTGCGTCATCTTCCTGGCCGTAACCGCCTGGGTTTGTTTTGCTGCCGGCACTTATTCTTGTTACGCAAATCTGCGAAATATTATCTCTGAATCGCGCCGATTCACGGGTTGACATCACAATTTCCGAATCGGGGAAGCATAATCTCAACGCAACCATCATCTGTACAAGTTCAGTGTCGTTAATCATATAGCGAAATAATTTTTCGTCAACATTTTCAGCAGGCCGCATTCTTGGGAAAGAAAATGAAACTCGCGCCTGCCAGTATTTTTTCATCAGCATATTCGCGTGCTCGGCAAGTGCAATGGTTTGCGTTCGCCAATCGCTTAAACCGATAAGGAAACCGAGGCCAAGACTTCTAAAACCGGCTTCGGCGGCGCGTGAAAGTGTTTCAAGTCGCCAATCGTAATCCGATTTTGGGCCGGCGGTGTGAAATTTGGCGAAATCCGCGCGGTCGTAAGTTTCCTGATAGATAGCGATGCTGTCTATACCGGCTGCGAAAAGTTTTTTATACTCTTCTGTGTCGAGCGGATAAATTTCAATAGATATCGAGCTGAATTTTTCGCGCAGCTTTTTCGCAAGCTCGGCAAGATATTCAACGTTTATAAATTTTTTATCTTCGCCGCTGACCAGCAGTATGTGCCGGAAGCCTTCGGCAGCAAGTATGTCCGCTTCTTTGCACGCTTCTTCGATTGTCAATCTTGTCCGCGGCAGTTTACTTTTGCAGTTGAATGCGCAATAGGGGCAGTGATTAACGCAAAAATTTGAAACGTAAAGCGGTGCGTAAAGCTGAATTGTATTGCCGAACCGCTGACGTGTGATTTGACGAGCCTTCTGTGCCATCTGCTCAAGATTTTTTTGCGCGTCAACCGAAAGCAAAGCGTCTAATCTCTCTTTGCTGTAACCTGTATCATTATATATTGCTTTTTGAATATCCATGTTAATCTCTTAGAAAACCTGTGAGCGGACTTGAGGCGTCGGCCTGATTTTTTACGCCTGCCGAACCTGCTTCAAACGCGTCTCTTCCTGCCTGTACGGCCAGTTTAAACGCTTGTGCCATTTTAATCGGGTCGCCGGCAGTTGCGATTGCTGTATTGACCAGTACCGCATCGGCTCCCATTTCCAGCGCTTCAGCTGCGTGCGAGGGCATACCTAATCCCGCATCGACAACGACCGGTACCGTCGCCTGTGCGATAATTATTTCAATCGCTGACCGCGTTTTCAATCCCTGATTCGAGCCAATCGGCGAAGCAAGCGGCATAACAGTTGCTGTGCCGATGTCCTGAAGCTTTTTTGCGAGCACCGGGTCTGCGTTAATATACGGCAGCACAACGAAACCTTCCTTCACGAGAATTTCCGCAGCCTTTAACGTTTCAATCGGGTCGGGCAATAAATAATACGGGTCTGGCGTTACTTCGAGTTTGAGCCAGTTAATGTCAGTTGCCGCACGCGCGAGTCTTGCCAGCCGAATCGCTTCTTCTGCATTGCGTGCGCCGGAAGTATTCGGCAGCAGCAGATATTTTTTCCTGTCAATCGCCGCGAGCATATTGTCCTGCGGATTCTGAATATCCACTCTGCGAAGCGCAACTGTTACCATTTCTGTTCCAGACGCTTCAATCGATTGCGTCATAATCTGATTTGAAGAATATTTTCCTGTGCCGATGAATAATCGGCTTGTAAATTCTTTGCCTGCGATAATTAATTTTTTTGACATATCAGCCGCCACCTACAAACCTTACTAATTCAATTTTATAACCGTCTTTTAATATTGCGTTTTGAAAACCGCTGCGTGGAACGATTTGGCCGTTTACTTCCGCGACAACCGTTGCTTCATCGACATTTAACACATCGAGAAGATTTTTCAACGTTGCCGGCACTTCGTTTTCAAAAATTTTATTTTCACCATTTATTATTAATGCTGCCATAGTTTAATCCAAAATCAATTCCACAATAGCGTTTGCCTGATGTCCTGCGGCGATTGCCACGCGAGGAGCCATAAGGCTGAAACCTGATTCGAGTCCTCTGCTGTCGTCGCCGACGAGAATTGTTCTATTTGATATTTTTTTCGTTACAATTTCATTGCTGTTGCCGTAGCCGCCAAGTCCGCTTACCGCAATGATGATACTTTTAGTTTTGCTTAATACCGTTTCGACAATCATTTGCTTTTGGTCTGCTTTGTCGAAACATTCAGCAATGATAGGGCAGTCTTCGAAAATCTCCGGAATATTTTCAGAAGTTAATTTTAAGCTGTGGCCTTCGATTTTCAAAAATGGATTAATCTTCAGCAGGTTTTCCGTTAACGCTTCGACTTTTTTTCTGCCGAGCTGCTCGACAAAATATTGCTGACGGTTAAGATTGCTCTGCTCAACAACATCGAAGTCGGCTATGACAAGTCTGCCGATACCGATACGGGCAAGTGAAACAGCGACATTCGAACCAAGTCCGCCCAGGCCGGCGATGCCGACGGTCGCGGCTTTTAAATTTTTGAAGACAGACTCGCCGTGCCGTTCGATGAGCATTGCTTCAAATTGTTCTTTGTTTAATTTAGTCATAAAAAAAAACGCGCCGCCTGCAACAGGAAGCGCGTCTTTTAAATTTCAATTTGAAATCCAAAAATGTGCCTTCCTTGCAGGCATTACCACTGCTAAAGGTTCGAAGGGTCGTCCCTTTGGGACCTCTCAGCCGGATAACCAATTTGAAATCTCAAATTTCCGTTTCCGGCTCCCCTGTCACAATTCAATATTAACTTTTGAGCTATTTTACACATTAGGCAGAGGAAAACAAGTGTAAAATCGCTTGCTTATAAGTCTTGTAATTAACAGTACTTCGTTATATAATATTCGTTTTATTCCAGAAAGGCATTATGGCAAATTTAACGAAACTTGAAGATATCGTATCGCTCTGTAAAAGACGCGGTTTTATATTCCAATCCAGCGAAATCTATGGCGGACTGGCAAGCTGCTATGATTACGGCCCGTTAGGTTCCGAACTCAAACGCAACGTCCGCAACGCATGGTGGAAGTACACCGTTCAAATGCGCGACGATGTCGTCGGTTTGGATTGCAGCATCTTCATGCATCCGCTTGTCTGGAAGGCATCCGGCCACGCTGATAAATTCGCAGACATTGTAACCGTCTGCAAAAAATGCAACGTTCGCAGCAGAGTTGACCATCTTGCCGATGCTCCGAACAAAACCGCCGAAGGTCTTGCCGGCAAAGTTTGTCCTTCATGCGGAGGCGTTGGCCAGTTCACAGAGCCAATGCCGTTTCGTCTGATGTTCGAAACACAGATGGGCGCAAACGTTGAAGATTCAATGACGATTTTCCTTCGGCCTGAAACCGCACAGGGAATTTTTGTTAATTTCAGAAACGTGCTTGATACGACAAGAGTAAAAATTCCATTCGGCATCGCGCAAATCGGAAAAAGCTTCAGAAATGAAGTTACGACAAAGGCGTTCATTTTCAGAACACGCGAATTCGAACAGGCTGAAATAGAATTTTTCTGCGCACCGGGAACAGATGAGAAATGGTTCGAACACTGGAAGGAATTCCGCTTTAACTGGTACACCAGTTTGGGCATGAAAAAAGAAAACCTGCGTATGCGTGAGCACGACAAAGATGAACTGGCGCATTACGCAAAAGGCTGCGTTGACGTTGAATACAAATTCCCGTTCGGCTCCGGTGATTGGCAGGAACTTGAAGGCATCGCAAACAGAACCGATTTCGACCTTCGCCAGCATCAGCGCGGTATGCGAACATTAAACTCATGGTATGAAAAGAAGGGTGACCTTTCCAAAATAGACCTCAACAGCGAGTCTGAAGATTATCAGAAAGGTCCGCTTTCTTATTTCGATGAAGAAGCAAAGCAAAGATACATTCCGTACGTAATCGAGCCAAGCGCAGGTATCGACAGAAGCTGTCTTGCGTTTCTTGTTGACGCCTACGATGAGGATGAAGTCAACGGCGAAAAGAGAAGCGTGCTTCGCTTCCATCCGACACTTGCTCCGGTTAAGGCCGCGATATTCCCGCTGGTCAAAAAAGACGGCCTGCCTGAAATCGCGACGAATATGTATAACGATTTGAAAAAATATTTCGCCTGCTATTACGATGAAAAAGGCGCAGTCGGCAGACGCTACCGCAGACAGGATGAAGCGGGCACGCCGTACTGTATTACCGTTGACGGCCAGAGCAAAGAAGACCAGACGGTAACAATCCGCGAACGCGACAGTATGAAACAGGACAGAATCAATCTTTCGCAGGTAAAACAATACTTGAGGGAAAAATTAGATATTTAAACAGGAGCCTGAAAATGATAAAAAAACATTTGATGGTACTGGTAATCGTTTTGCCTATGACAATTATTCTTACTTCTTGTACATCGAGTGAAAAAAAAACAGACTCAAGAAAGGAATAGTAAAATGGTATTTGACAGTATTAAGAATTACAAACTTTACACAAACTTATCGCCTCGCATCGCACAGGCGTTAAAAATAGCCGCTGAAACGGATTTCAGCAAAATAAAAGAAGGCAAGTATGTTGTTGATGGCGAAAATCTGTTTTATATCGTTCAGTCTTACAAAACTGGACCACTTCTTGAAAAAATTGAAGCCCACAAAAAATATATCGATATTCAGTTTATGGTCAAAGGCTCTGAACGAATGGGTTATGCCAATATAAATGGAATGAAAATACATACTCCTTACGATGAAGAAAAAGACGTAATGTTTTTTCACGCCGACAAAAGTATAAACTATGTTGATATTAAAGAAGGAATGTTTACGATATTCTGGCCGACAGATGCTCACATGCCCGGCAGGCAGATTGATAAACCGCAGGACGTTGTAAAGGTTGTGTTTAAAGTTAAGGTTGACTAAAAATGTTTAACGACATTGTGAAAATCGTCAATTTAAAAAACTTCGCTGAAAAGGAAGTAACAATCGGCGGATGGGTTTACCATTCACGTCCGAGCGGAAAATTAATCTTCATCGTTATTCGAGACGGCAGCGGTCTTTGCCAGTGTGTTATCGAAAAGGGCAAAATCAGCGATGAGCTTTTCGAGCAGATTAAAAAGCTCGGCGCCGAATCGTCGCTGACAATTACCGGCACTGTTCGCAAAGACGAACGAAGCGTCGGCGGATATGAGATTGTCGTCAGCGGTGCGAAAATTTTGTGCGAATCTGTCGATTATCCGATTACGCCAAAGCAGCACGGCATCGATTTTCTTTTGAAAAATCGTCATCTGCATTTGCGTTCGCAAAAGCAGTGGTGCATCGGCAAAATCCGTCATACTGTCGTTAACGCAATCAGGCAGTTTTTCAATGATAATGGTTTCACACTTGTTGATTCTCCGATTCTTACCGGCATTGTCGGCGAAGAAGCGGGAAGTTTATTTAATGTCGATTATTTCGGTATGCCGGCGTTTCTTTCGCAGACCGGCCAGCTTCATCTCGAATGCGCAGCGTTGAGTTTCGGCAGAGTTTATTGTTTCGGCCCGACGTTTAGAGCGGAAAAAAGCAAGACGCGAAGGCATTTGACGGAATTTTGGATGGTCGAGCCGGAAATTGCATTCATAGATTTGCCGGGACTTCTGGAAGTTGCTGAAAATTTTGTTTCGTTCGTCGTGCAGAAGGTTCTTAGCGATAACGAATCGGAATTGCAAACTTTGGGCGCAAATATTGAATCGCTCAAGAAAATCGTTCCGCCTTTTTACAGGCTTACATATACGCAGGCGCACGAAATTCTGACAAGTCAGAAAACACAGGATTTTATGGTTGCGCAGTTGGCTGATTTCAAAAATCAGAAACAGGAAATTGAAAATAAAATTACCGCTTTGGAAGCAGAAGCAAAAGGTCAAATCAAACAATGGCGTCAGGATAAAATCGCTGCTGAATTGATTGACCTGCGAAGCGACCTTGCGGAAGTCGAAACGAAAATTGAAAATAATCCAAAGCACGCGCAGCTCGCATCAGAATTCAAGTGGGGCGAGGATTTGGGCGGAAGCGATGAGACAATTATTTCGTTAATGCACGATAAACCAATTTTTGTAACGCATTATCCTCGTGAAGCGAAAGCGTTTTATATGAAACAGGATGAAGACCCGAGGGTAGTGCAGAATTTTGATATGCTCGCACCGGCCGGCTTTGGCGAAATCATCGGCGGCTCAATGCGCGAAGACAGCTTCGATAAACTGCTTGAAAAGATAAATGAGCACAAATACAAACTCGAAAATTATCAGTGGTACCTCGATTTGCGAAGATACGGCTCTGTTCCGCACGGCGGTTTCGGCTTGGGCGTTGAAAGAACACTCGCGTGGATTACCGGCGAAAAACATATCCGCCAGTGTATCCCATTCCCAAGAATGATGGACAAAATTTTAATTTAATTAACCACGAATGAACACGAATTAACGCTAATGAAGAAAAAAGATTTAATAAAATTGGTAAAAAATCCAAAGTTCATAAGCGGGATTTATAATTATTGCGACAGGTGGTGTGAGAGATGTCAGTTCACATCCCGATGTCTGAATTTCGAGACGTGTGAGGGTGAATTCGATACTCCGGAATCCAAAGACATCAATAATAAAGCATTCTGGGATAAAATGCAGGAAGTTTTTGCGGCTACTGCGGAAATGATTAAGGAAAGTGCCGAAGAGATGGGTGTTGACCTTAATGCTATTGAAGATGGAGAATACGAAAGGCATCGGGAAAACGTCAGGAAATTTACCGACGAACAGCCATATACTAAAATTGCACTCGAATATACAAAAATAGTTTCCGAATGGTTTGAATCAAATAAAGCATTACTCGAACAAAAAGCTGACGAGTTAATGGTGCATTTAGAAGCGGAAATCCCCGGCACAAAACCTGATAAGGAAGCGGCTAAAATCAGAGACTGTATGGATATAATCGGCTGGTATCAGCATCAGATATATGTGAAACTATGCAGGGCAACAAGCGGCCTGTTTAAAAGCGAGGTTGAAGATTTCGAATATTGCAAGGAAGATGCGGACGGTTCAGCAAAAGTTGCAATTATAGGAATTGAACGTTCTATCGCGGCGTGGGGTGGAATGCTTAATTGTTTTTCTGAACAGGAAAAAACTATTCTCGATATTCTTGTAAAATTGAAAACACTATTAAAACTTGTTGAAAAATCATTTCCTGATGCAAGAGCATTTGTCAGACCCGGACTGGATGAATAATTTTATTTTATCTGACCGTCGAGGCTGATTGTAATATCTTTAAACTCAAAATCTTTTCCGCTGTTTGCGATTGCCTGCTGAACGATTCTTACCAAACCAAAACAGCAGGGCACTTCCATATGCACAACAGTAAGACTTTTTATACTGCCTGATTTTATGATGTGCGTCAGCTTTTCAATATAAGGTTCGACGTCATTTAACTTGGGACATGCAATAATTATCTTATGGTCTTTGAGCAGTTTGCTGTGAAAATCGCCCATCGCGAACGGCACGCAATCGGCCGTCAAAAGCAAATCGGCATCCTGCAAAAATGGAGCGTTCGGTGAAATTAGATTGAGCTGCACCGGCCAGTGAGTAAGCTGTGAAGTTGTGTCGCCTTGCGCGGCATCTTTTTTTGCGAATTGTTTTGCCATTGTGCCGGGGCATACAAAGCCGTGTCCGTGCGCGGCCTGCGGTTTGTTTTCATTTTCGAGATGTTTTTTCACAGCTTCTTCATTGAAATCTGCGGATTCTCTTTGTTCGATTGTAATGGCATCCATAGGGCAATGGCCCAGGCACGCGCCCAGGCCGTCGCAGTATGTTTCGCTGACAAGTTTTGCCTTGCCGTTGATTAATTTTATTGCGCCCTCGGCACACGCAGTAACGCATTTGCCGCAGCCGTTGCATTTTTCTTCGTCGATTTTTACGATATTTCTAATAGCCATAATTTTCCCGCCGCATTTCGTGTAGGGGCGAACCTATGTGTTCGCCCATTTGGCAGACACGCAGGTCTGCCCCTACATTAGTCATAGTTAAGCTCGAATCATAATCAAAAGCATTTTAAATTTTTCTTTCGCCTGCACAGCGTGCGGGACATTGGCGGGCATAATCACAATCTGACCCGCCTTTGCCTTAACTTTTTTTCCGCCGATGGTCAGAACCGCAGAGCCGTCAACAATTTGCACGGTTGCGTCATACGGTGCCTGGTGTTCGCTCAAGCCCTGACCGGCATCGAAAGCGAAAAGTGTTACTGTGCCGACGGATTTGTCGATTATCGTTTTGCTGACAACTGAATCAGCCGAATATTCGATAAGACTGTTTAAATCAGCGGCCTTTGCCAAACAATTTTTGAGAACAGTATTTTTACTTTTCGCTTTTTTCATAAAATATCATCCTTTAACCCAACATTTCAGCCATATCTTTTTCCGGATCGCCGATTGGTTTGATATTGTATTTTTCGACGAGGAAATTCAAAACGTTCGGCGATACGAACGCCGGCAGAGACGGTCCAAGTCGAATATTTTTTACGCCCATATAAAGCAGTGTCAGCAGAATCGCGACTGCTTTCTGTTCATACCACGACACGACGAAAGACAGCGGCAAATCGTTTACACTGCATTTAAAAGCATCAGCGAGTGCCAAAGCGATTTTTACTGCTGAATAGCAATCGTTGCATTGGCCTGTATCGATCAGACGCGGTATGCCGTCAATCGTACCGAAATCATGATAATTGAATCTGAATTTTCCACAGGCTGCGGTCAGAATTACACAGTCCTTCGGCACAAGTTCGGCGACTCTTGTAAAGTAATTTCTTCCCGGCTTCGCGCCGTCGCAGCCGCCGATGAAGAAGAAGCGTTTGATTTTGCCTGCTTTGACCGCGGCGATAATTTTATCCGCAAGTCCCAGCACGGCTGTATAATGAAAACCTGTGCTCAATGTTCCGACTTTGTTTTCTTTCAGCGGCGCGGACTTCAGCGCTTTATCAATCACCTTGCTGAAATCACGGCCTTTAATATGTTCAACGCCCGCGCAGCCCGCAATGCCGCAGGTAAAAATTCTGTCTTTATAGCTGTCTTTCGGCAGCATAATGCAATTTGTTGTTACGAGAATCGAGCCGGAGAATGCGTCAAATTCTGTGCGCTGGTTTTGCCACGCGGTTCCGTAATGGCCGACCAGATGCTTATATTTTCGCAGTTGAGGATATCCGTGTGCAGGCAGCATTTCGCCATGAGTATAAATATTGATTCCTTTGCCTTCAGTCTGTTTCAAAAGTTCGAGCAAATCCAAAAGGTCGTGTCCTGTAACGACGATGCCGAGGCCTGCCTTAGTGCCTGCGCAAACTGTCGCCGGAGTCGGAGCGCCGAATTTCTCAACATGAGCGTCGTTGAGCATTTGCATTGTTTTCAAATTTATTTTGCCGGCCTTTAGAACAAGCTCTATATGTCTGTTCAAATCGAAATCGACGTTAGTGAGCGTCGAGAAAAGCGCTTCGTGCATAAAGCCGTCAACTTCAGGGTCGATTTTGCCAAGCTCTCTTGCGTGATATGCATAAGCCGCGATACCTTTGAGGCCGAACACGAGAATGTCCTGCAAGCTCTGAATATCAGGGTCTTTGCCGCAAACCCCCGTTTTTGTACAGCCTGTCCCACCCGCGGTCTGTTCACATTGATAACAAAACATAATATCTCCTTTCAAAATTTTTATTATTTTCCACTTAGTAATTTATCAAGCGTTGTTTCTTTTAACGCGTCTTCGATATACTTTTGCAAAGATGCCAGTTTCTTACTAACCTGACATTTAGGTCTGTGTGGACAGCTTTTGGCGTTAACAACACACTGGCTGAAACACACATCGCCCTGAATCGCACGTATTACGTCGTGCAGGTTTATTTTCTTTGGTTCTCTGGCCAGCTCAAATCCGCCCGCTGCGCCCATACGGCTTCCTACCAGTTTCGCCGCTGAAAGTTTCTGCAGCAGTTTGCAGGCGATAGGTTCAGACACATCCTGATTCTTCGCGAGCTGTCTTGCCGGTATCGGCTGTCCGCCGTAATTCATCGCAAGACCTGCTATCAGTCGCAGAGCATAATCGGTATTTCGTCTTATCACATCCATCTTTATACCTGAACATTAACATTAAGTAAGACTAATATAGTCTTATATCGGCAATATGTCAAGAAAGTTTCAAAAAAAATTTAAAATTATTTCATAGATGCTTTGACGAAGTCAAGTTCCGCTTGAGATATCACATTTCAGTGATTTTTCGCCAGTTTCTTCCGTCTTTATGGATAAGCGAATCTGCCTGCGGGAGGTTGTCGGCGCCGGCGGGGTAGCTGAAAGGTTCTATCTCCTGCTGCTGTCGGGAGTTGAGGATGTTGTCAATCAGTTCCCACGCGATTTTTACATCGTCAATTCTTGTAAATAAAGTCTGGTCGCCGAGCATGCAATCCAGTAAAAGCCTCTGGTAGGCGTCGGGCGTATCAGTGCCAAAAATGTCGGCGTAATTAAAATCCATATTGAGTGTGCCGATGCAAAGTTTCGCTCCGGGTCTTTTCGCCTCGAAGAAAAGACTTATACCTTCACGCGGCTGAATTTTAAATACCAGAACATTTGACGGCAGTTCGCCGATGCCGGCCGATGCGAACATCGAGTGCGGAACTTTTTTGAATGTTACAGCAATTTCAGTAACGCGTTTGGCCAGTCGTTTGCCGGTGCGAAGATAAAACGGCACATCTTTCCATCGCCAGTTATCGATGAAAAGCCTCGCGGCAATATAAGTGTCGGTTTTTGATTTTTTATCGACGTTCGCTTCATCGCGATACGCCGGCACATCTTTGCCGTCGATTTTACCGGCGGTGTATTGGCCGATTACGACATCCTCGTTCCAGGGCGATAAATCGAACGGCCTGATACTGCTTAGCAGTTTTACTTTTTCATCGCGTATATGTTCTTCGCCGAAAGAGGTCGGCGGTTCCATCGTTACCAGCGAAAGCATACTTAACATATGATTTACGAACATATCGCGGATTGCGCCGCTCTTGTCGTAATATCCGCCGCGGGATTCGATGCCGAGCGATTCAGCGATGGTGATTTGCACGTTATCAATATAATTGCGATTCCAGAGCGGTTCGAAAATTGAGTTCGCGAACCGGAACATCAGAATATTCTGTACGGTGTCTTTGCCGAGGTAATGGTCGATTCGATAGAGTTGATTTTCAGCGAACCATTTATTGAGACTGTCATTTAATTTCGTCGCGGTTGCCAAATCATGGCCGAACGGTTTTTCAATAACGAGCCGGACGGATTTGTCGCCGTTTTTGTTAAGGCCGGCCTTGCCGAGATTATCGGCAACCTGTTCGTAAAGTGTCGGCGGCAGTGAGAAATAAAAAACTCTGCCCATTTTTTGCGGATAATTCTTTTCGATGTTTGTAAGTTTGTTTTTGATTTTGGTGTAGAAATTTGAATCGCTGTAATCGCCGCTGGCAAAGTGGAAACTGCTGATGAATCTTTCATCGTCCTCTAATATGCCTTTGGCAGATTTCGACGCGATTTTCCGCATATCTTCGTCGGACATTTCAGTTCTGCCGCAACCGAGGAAGAAAAAGCCGTTATCGAGCAGGCCGCGTTTGAAAAGGTTTGCCACGGCGGGGATGAGTTTGCGTTTAGACAAATCGCCGGAAGCACCGAAGACAATCAAGCCTGTCGGTGGTGCCGGCGATTCAGAACAAAGTGCTTGTTCGTTTTTTACCGATGGACGAATTTTTTCCATCTGAACTTTCTTTAATTATTCACTAAACACTTCGAACTCGTCCTTTGATGCGCCGCACTCCGGGCAGACCCAATTGTCCGGCAAATCCGCGAATTCAGTACCGGCCTCTATTCCGTTATCTGGGTCGCCAACTTCAGGATCGTAAATGTAACTGCACAAAAGGCATTGATATTTTTTCATAGCTGTTTCCTTTATTAATATTTTTTGTTATTTTAATTGTTCAAGATTTTTCTGCAAACTGACTATATGACTCATTTCTTCTTTTATAATCTGTTCGACTTTTTCCTTATCGCTCTGCGATTTGACTAATTCCTTAATACCGAGATAGAAATTAATCGAAGTTTGTTCTCCGCTCAAAGCTGTTTTTAAAATTTCTGTCGGCGTTTCCTTGCCGGACAATGTAAGTTGTAATGCGCCTCTGCCTTCCCAGCCTGAATTTAACGCTATTCCTTTCATATAATAAAGTGCCTCGTTATCGGGGTCAAAAGTATTGGCGTCTTCCATGTTATTTTTATAACTTTCCAACATGT
This sequence comes from Planctomycetaceae bacterium, assembly GCA_021371795.1. Taxonomy (NCBI): domain Bacteria; kingdom Pseudomonadati; phylum Planctomycetota; class Planctomycetia; order Planctomycetales; family Planctomycetaceae; species Planctomycetaceae bacterium. Next base: position 113,612 of record JAJFVK010000008.1, read on the forward strand.
CAGAGAAGATTTGTCTATGGTTGTCTTCCATTGCGGCCAGTTTGAGCAGAATATCCGCGACAACTTTGTCTTTCGTAACCGATGCTGCGGTGCGATAATATTGTGCTCCGTTTTGCTCTATCTGTACCGCTATTTCGAAAATTTCCAGTACGGTATAATTAACTGCCATAAAATCACCTTGTTATAAATTAATTATTTGCCTCTTTTTGCGAGCTGATGGTCGAGCATTATCAGGCTGCCCGCAGATTCCTTAATCATTTTTAAGGTCTCGACAATTTTCAGCGCGTTAGCCTCTTCCTCAACCTGCTCATCGATGAACCATTTAAGGAAACTTTCAGTCGCGTAATCTTTCTCGGCACCGGCAAGTTCCATAAGTTTGTTGATTCTGCCGGTTATATACTGTTCATGTTTATATGCCGCTTCAAACGCGTCAAGTACGCTTTTCCATTCTTTTTGTGGTTTTGGAATCGCTTCAAGTTCGATTCTTCCGTTGCGTTCATGGATAAAATTGTAAAATTTATCAGCGTGCGTCTTTTCTTCTTTGGTCTGAACATACATCCAGTTTGCAAAACCGTCAAGATTTATAGAACGAAAATAAGCCTGCATTGCCGAATAAATATATGCCGAACTTAATTCCGCGTTTATCTGGTTATTCAGTGCTTTTACTATTTTTTCGCTTATCATGATTTTCTCCTTCATGCTAAATTATATTATGCTTTCCATAGGCCGTGCAGATTGCAATATTCTCTGGCGACTATGTTTTCAGCTTCGATTTTAAATACAGCTTCCGGTTTCTGGCCCGGTGTCAGATACTGTTTGTAATATTTTCCATCAGCCTGAACTTCAATCCATTCGATGTAGTGTTTTTCTTCCATTGGATGCGCGACAGAACCGACTTTGATGAGGAAACCGCCGGCGATTTTTTCAATAACAGGAACGTGCTTTTCTTTCGCGGCATCGGTGGTATTTTCCACCATAACTTTCATCGGCTGACCGCAGCAGACAAGTTCGCCGCCGCCGACGTGAGTAACTTCGATAATGTTCCCACACTCCATACATTTGTAAATTGTGTTTCTCTTAATCATTTTCTTGCTCCTTTTAAAAATATTCGATATTAGCCTGAAACCACATTATCAGTCTTTGAAAAGTTGTCAAGTTCCTCGAGAAGCTGCCATGTTTTTTTTGCTTCATCTTCGTCAAGCACAGCGATAGCAAAACCGGCGTGAATGAGAACAATATCTCCTACCTTAACCTCCGGCACAAGTGAGGTTTTGGTTTGTATACGATTGCCGATGGCGTCGGCGACAGCCTGGTCGCCTTTCAACTCAACTATTCTCGCAGGTACCGCAAGACACATACGCATTCCTTTCTATATAGCTTTTGCTGCTGCGATTGCTGCCTGACCGAGCGAGATGCACCCGTCATTGGCAGGCATAAGCCGATTGCATAATACAACAAAGCCGTTTTTTTGCAACCTTTCAATCAGTCTTTCGGACAGAAATTTATTACAAAATACTCCGCCGCTAATTGCGACTGTTTTTATACCGGTTTTATGACGTGCTTGTTCAGCCAATTTAAAGAAAAATTCAGCGATTGTGTTGTGGAATTTTGCGCAAATTGACTTTAAATCGATATTATCGAGCCGGTCTTTTATCATTCCCTCGATTAATCCCTTAATCTCTATGGAAAAGGTATTGTTTTGCTCGACCAGATTAAAACTGTAAGTTTGCTTTTCATTTTTGTCAGCCTGTGATTCGGTCGCCATCGGAATTTGTGCCTCGAAATGATTGTAATTGCCAAGGCCAATCAGTGCCGCCGCGGCGTCGAACAATCTGCCCAAACTCGATGTCTGCACAACATTAATATTTTTCTCGATTTGCTGTTCGATTATTTTTCTTTTTGTATTGTCAGGTTCGATTTGGTTGAGAAGTTTTTCCGGAATGACAATATTGTATTTTTTCGCAAGTCCCAGCAGCGGCCGAACAGCTTCCTTCGATGCCAAATCGCCGCCCGCAAGCGGATAATAGGATAAATGACCGAACCGCTCGAATTTTTCCAGCGACGCAATCAAACATTCGCATCCCCAAATCGCGTCATCTGTTCCATAGCCTGTGCCGTCGGCGACAAGGCCGATGACCGTTTCGGTTGTATCATTTTCAGCCAAGACAGACGCGATGTGCGCCCAGTGGTGCTGAACTTCGATTATTTTATCAGCTTTTAATTTCCGTGCGTATTGACTCGAAGGATAATTCGGATGCATATCGCACGCGACAACTTTCGGATTGACGTCGATGAGTTTTTTCAGATGCTCAATGGAATTCAGCCAATGTTTGTAAACGTTCGCGTCCTCCATATCGCCGATATGTTCGCTGACGATGAAGCGATTGTTTTTTACAAAGCAGAACGTATTTTTCAAATCCGAACCGGCTGCGAAAATTTCCGCTGACGCAGAGCGTTGAGAAATTATCGGCTGCGGCACAAAGCCTCTCGACCTTCGCAGCAGGGCAGGCGCGTTTGCGACAACGTGCATAACAGAATCGTCAACCTGTCGGTGAATTTCGCGATTGTGCATTAAAAATACATCCGCGATTTTGCCGAGTTTTGATAATGCAATGTCGTCTTTGCAAATCAATGGTTCGTCGGCGATATTTCCGCTTGTCATAACTAATGCGTTTATTTTTCCCTCGGCCATGGCGAATATCAAATGATGCAAAGGCGTAAAGGGCAGCATAAATCCGAAAGTGTTAACGCCTGCCGCGACAGATGGAGTGAGTGTGTTTGGCGTTTTTTTATTTAGCAGAACAATCGGCGATTCAATACTCTGCAATAATTTTTCAGATTGCTGGTCAACTTGTGCGAAACTTTTTATGGTTTCTATGGCCGCCATCATTGCGAATGGCTTTGCGTCTCGCATTTTTCTGCTGCGAAGAGTTTTCACAGCCTGTTCATTTTCCGCATCGCAGGCAAGGTGATACCCGCCAAGTCCTTTTATCGCTGCGATTTTCCCGTCTTTCAAAAGTTCAACGGTTCTTGCAATAACCTTGTCTGAATCTTCTTCGATGATTTTTCCGGTATTGTTGCAAAGATAAATCTTCGGTCCGCAAACAGGGCAAGCTACTGGCTGCGCGTGAAAACGCCTGTCTGTTACATCTACGTATTGTTGTTTGCACTTGTCGCACATTTTGAACTCGGCCATTGTTGTGTTAGGCCGGTCGTAAGGAATCGTTTTTATAATTGAATATCTCGGCCCGCAGTTTGTGCAGTTGATGAACGGATAGCGATAGCGAAAATCGTTTTTGTCAAAAAGCTCACGCAGGCAGTCTTTGCAGGTCGCAATGTCGGCGGTTACTTCAGCAGTGATTGAGCCGGTTGTTTCGCTTTGTTTTATCTCAAAAGATTTTTCGTTTTCTATTGTGTTAATATTCTGCGTTTGCAGAGTTGAAATTTTTATTAGCGGATTTTCTTTGTTGGAATTTTTAAGATTATCAATAAAGTCATTTATATTTTTTTCATTCCCCTGAATTTCAATTATTACTCCCTCGGTATGATTATAAACAAAGCCCGTGAGTTTGAATTTCTCCGCCAGCCTGAACACAAAAGGCCGAAACCCGATCCCCTGTACTTGTCCATGCAGTCTAATTTCTTTTCTGTATATGTGTTTATTCGTGTCCATTCGTGGTTAATAGTTTTTTTCTTTTCATTATTCGTGATTAATAATTTCGTGTGGTAAGCACTCCAACGGGCAGCCGCTGCACTTTGGTTTTGGTCTGCAAAATTCTTTTCCGATACGAACCAGCAGCGCGTGATATTCATTGAAAAGTTTTACATCGTTTTCAAGATTATCCTCAAACAGACTTCGTAGCTGTTCATAGTCTGCTTCCGGCTCGATAAGTTGATGCCGTGTTGTGATTCTGTAAGTATAAGCATCGACGACGAAAACACATTTTTCCAAAGCGTAGAGTAAAATTGAATAAGCGGTTTCTCTGCCGATACCGTTGACCGACAAAAGTTCCTCACGCAGACTGTCGGTGCGCATAGATTCGATTTCCTCAAGTGAACCGTTATGATTTTCAAAAAACCAGTTGAGAAAATTTTTCAGCCGTTTAGCCTTGATATTATAATAGCCGGCAGGGCGGATGAGTTCGGCGATTTCGTCCTGCGGTAAATCGTGAAGTTTCTCAAGACTCATCACGGAAGCATTTTTTAGGTTGTTAATAGCTTTTTCTACGTTCTGCCAGTTGGTATTTTGGGTAAGGATAGCGCCAACGATAATTTCGTCTTTGGTTTCACCCGGCCACCAATGCTGCGGCCCAAACCGCTCAAAAAGCAATTCATAAATCTGATGTATCTTGTCTCGTGTCATACCCTGCATTATTCAATATTGCCCATTTTCCGTCAATAATAATATATCGGATTTAACTGCTTTATTTAAAAGTATTTACAATAACAGTACCATTTGGTCTTGTTTTCATGGGTAAAGCAACGCAATTTCATATTTAAATTGACTGACTGGTCAGTCATTATTATAATATACATAGAGTCAGCATTAGTATAAATCGCTGATATTTTAGAAGGGTATGGCAATGAAATTTAAAAGTTTGGCAGATAGTATAAAGTTATACCGAAAGCCCATAATGCTTGTCGGTGTGATTGTCATTTTGCTGATGCTGTTTTCTTATCAGTATTATTTGTCTCGTCAGAATATTCCGTTCACCGGTTATGTAATCAGTGATAACATTTATATGTCTTCATCAGTTTCCGGCACAGTTTTTTCCGTTGAGGTCAAGCGCGGTCAGCGTGTTGAGATTGGCACGCCGTTGTTTCAGATGGATTTGACATCGCTCACAGCGCAGGCGGAAAAAATCGAGGCACAAATCAAAGAAGCCGAATCGCAAAAAGCCGTTAAGCAGGCGGAATTAGTTTCCGCCGAGGCCGAGAAAAAATTTGCGATATCTGATATGAATCGTTTTGTTTCGATTAAGGATGCCGTATCACAGCAGGACATAGATGCCGCACTTGAACGCGCGACCAAAGCCGGCGCCAATATAGTATCAGTTCAAAATCAAATATCCGCAGCGGCCTCGAATATTGAAAGCTGCAAAGCGGAGCTTCGGGACATAGAGCATAAAATCAAAGAGTTGGCTCCGAGTTCGCCCGTATCGGGAAGAATAGAAGAACTGATGTATAAGCCCGGCGAATGGGCGCCCGCAAACGCGGCGATTATTAGTATTGTGCCGGACAAGGAAGTAAAAGTCAGATTTTACATTCCGCAAAATCAGTTAAGTAAGTACAGCGTTGGCACAAAAGTTGCAATTGCCTGCGATGGCGGCCCGAAGGATATGACCGCGACGGTAGATTTCATATCGACTCGTCCCGAATATACGCCTCCGGTTATTTACAGTCTTCGAACAAGGGACAAGCTGGTATTTATGGCCGAAGCCGCGCCGACCCAGCCGCAGCAATTAATCCCCGGCCAGCCTATGGATGTGCAGCTTGCAGATAGGTGATTTATGGAATATGTAATAAATGTTAGCGGGTTAAATAAATATTATGGCGATAAACACGTTGTTAAGGATGTAGCCATAACAATTGGTAAAGGCCGTATAATGGGTTTCCTTGGCCCAAACGGCGCGGGCAAAACAACAACGCTGCGAATGCTCTGCGGACTTCTCACTCCAGACAGCGGACAGGGGCAGGTGCTTGGTTTGAATTTCAGAACCGAAAGTTACAAAATAAAACTTCGCACAGGATATATGACACAGCGTTTTTCGCTTTATGAGGATATGACAATCGCGGAGAATCTTCATTTTATGGCGAGGATTTATAGTTTGGATCGCCGCGTGGAACGTGTTGACGCAATGCTTGAGCAGCTTGGTCTTTCGGACAGACGGAATCAGTTGGCCGGTGCATTATCAGGCGGCTGGAAGCAGCGTCTGGCATTGGCTGCGACGACTATTCATGAGCCGGATTTGTTACTGCTCGATGAGCCGACAGCGGGCGTTGACCCCAAAGCTCGACGCGAATTTTGGGATGAGATTCACATGCTGGCCGCAAAAGGCCTTACAGTTATGGTTTCGACGCATTATATGGATGAGGCCGAAAGATGCCATGACATTGGCTATATTTTATCCGGCAAACTTATCGCCAGAGGAACCGCGCAGGAAATTATCGAGCAATCAGGCCTTATCACGTTCAGAGGCACCGGCGAAGGCATCAGCGATATTATGCATGAGCTTACCGTGAATAAAGCGGTGCTGACCGCGTCAGCGTTTGGAACAGCCGTTCACATCAGCGGGCTTGGCCTTGATGAACTCAAAACAGTGATAGGGCAGTATAATAAATTCAACTGGCTGCAGATAAGTCCGTCGCTTGAAGATGTTTTCATTTATCTTATGAGTAAAAGGCACGAACAATGATAATATCGAAATTGAGAATTTTCGCTGTGATGGCCAAAGAGTTTACGCAATTGCATCGCGACCGCGTTACTTACGCGATGATTCTGGTGATTCCAATAATGCAGTTGCTTTTGTATGGTTACGCTATCAATATGGACCCGCACCATCTTCCCGCTGCTGTTTTCTCGAACGACAAAAGCACGCTCGCGAATACAATTATTAGCGCGATAGAGCAGACGTCTTATGTCGATGTGAAATATCTGCCGACTTCCGAAGCCGAACTCGACAGGCTTATGCGTCTTGGCAAAGTTATGCTCACGATAACGATTCCGCCTGACTTTACGCAGCGTGTACTGAAACACGACAATGCGCAAATTCTTGTCGAGGCCGACGCATCCGACCCGCAATCTGCCGGCAACGCGCTGGCGGCAATTTCTGCTCTGTCGGAAACAGTGCTTGCGAATGAACTTCGCGGGCCGGTTGGAAATTATAAAACCCAAAAGCCGTTCGATGTTGTCGTTCACAGAAAGTTCAATCCCGAAAATATTTCATCATATAATATTGTGCCGGGTATGCTCGGCGTTGTGCTGACGATGACGCTTGTGATGATGACTGCGCTTGCGGTTACGCGCGAAACCGAACGCGGCACAATGGAAAGTCTGCTCTCAACGCCGGCAATGCCGCTGGAAATAATGATTGGCAAACTGACGCCGTATATTATTGTTGGAATAATACAGGTCAGCGTGATTTTAATATTGGGGAGAATATTATTTGGCGTTCCAATGGCGAAAAGTCTTGCCGGCTGGTTTGCGCTTTCGATAGGCGCCGCGTTGTTTATCATCGGCAATCTTGGGCTTGGGTATTTTATTTCAACACTTGCACGCAATCAGTTGCAGGCAATGCAATTATCCGTATTTGTGTTTTTGCCGTCGATATTTTTGTCGGGTTTTATGTTTCCGTTTTACGGTCTGCCCGGCTGGGCAAGATTTATTGGAAACCTGCTTCCGATAACGCATTTTTTAAGAGTTGTCAGAGGCACGCTTCTGAAAGGCCAGATTTTATCAGATATGGGCACCAGTCTTGCCTGCCTTTCGATTATTGTAGTTGTTATTTTAACCATAACAGTAGTGCGTTCACGTACTACACTTGATTAATATAGAAGGAATGAAAATGAACGACAGCAAAAAACTTACACGTGCCGAAAAAGCAAAGGAAAAACGTGTCGCGATTATCCAGGCCGCGAAGAATGAGTTTATCAGCAAGGGTTTCGAGGCCGCCAGAATCGATGAGATTGCGAAAAAGGCGAATGTTGCCAAAGGCACTGTGTATTTGTACTTTCCGAATAAGGAAGAATTGTTCAATGAAATGATACGAACTGTTATGATGCCGTTGATAGATGATATCAAACAGGCACTTGACGGCCAGACCCAGGCGACAAAGGAATTATACGAGCCGGCGTTTTCGGTGTTATTGAAAAGGATGTTGTCCGCTGAAGTCGGCCCTGTAATGCGATTGATGATTTCTGAAGCGATTAGATTCCCGAAACTCGGCGAATTTTTCAGGCAGGGGGTGGTTGCGCCGATAATAGAAAAGCAAAAAATGTTGTTGAAAAGCGCAGGCCAAACCGGAAAACTGCGTAACCCGTTAATAGCGGAATATCCTCAACTGATTCTTTCGCCGATTTTGTTGACGGTTATCTGGCAGGGACTCTTTAAACAGTTCGTTCCTGACGATGTCTCGGAAATGATGAAGCTGCATTTTGAGTTGCTGTTCAAAAATTAATCAAATATTCCTGTTGTTGATTTTTTTTGTTATTTAGGTTAAACTTCCACACGATGAATAGAAAGGATTCAAAAGTCAGCAGTCGGACTCTCAAGGCCGCGGAAGATAACGGATATTTCGCCCGCACGGCCCGGTCGATATACGCGCTGATTTTTCTGCTGCCTTTCATCGTACTTTACGAAATTCTCGTCCTAAAAATCAACCCACAGCTCCTTAGTTCTCCTTCCAGTCATGTCCGCGGCGGGGTTGTCGCGTTTGTCTGGATACAAAACTTCCTGCAATACATCGGCCTTGACGGCAAATCCTCATGGCTCTTTGCGCCGCTTGTCATTATCATAACGCTTATTATTTTGCAGATGACTTCCCGCAGGCCGTGGAAGATTGTCTGGCTTGATTTTGTCGCGATGACCGGCGAGTGCATTACGATTGCGCTTCCGCTGATTGTTCTGGCGATGGTTCTCAATCGTCCGTCGCAGCAGGGTAAACAATTGGCAGCGGTCATAACGAATCTTGCATCGGGGTATGGCGGCCATAGTTTCTCAATGGATATCATCACCGGAATCGGAGCCGGTATTTACGAAGAGCTGATTTTCAGGCTCGTTTTGATTTGCGTCTTTATGTTCTTCTTCGAGACAGTTCTTGGCGTAAAAAAGACTAACTCTATTTTGTTTTCGGTGCTAATTTCAGCGGTGCTTTTCAGTTTGCACCATCATTATGTTTTCATTCACGGCCATTTCGCAAGATCGGAAATTTTCGCATTGGCGCCGTTTATGTTTCGGACAATAGCCGGTGTTTATTTCGCCATTATATTTGTAGTACGGGGCTACGGCGTTGTTGCCGGCACACACATTTTCTACGATGTTATCGCCACAATTCTGAACATTTTACTGTTCAAACAGTACTGAAAACAGGGAAACCTGACGCCCTCAAGGGTAAAAAAAATTGGCTTTTTGACAAAGTCGAAAAAAATTATATATTTTTTTTACAATCATTATTGCTTCTGTCTGCTGAATTTGTGGAATAATCGTCCTATAAGAGCGCAAAACCCGATTATCAATACTGATAACGGCCTTGATTCAAATCTGCGTTTCTGCTAAAATAACAGGGTAAAGAACAAGAAAAATTGTCGTTCTAAATGGGTTCAAAGATGGATACACCAAATAATACAAATGTAGTTGTCAGCGAGTTGACCTTCACGCTTTACCAAAGGCCGCTTCATCCGGAGCTTTTCAATATTTTTGAGAAGCGCACAATCAAGACGGATAAATATGAAGCCTTGATTTGGGCGACAGGCGGTTCGCACGTGGTAAGTGTATTCTCGAATGAGCTTTGTCTTTCCGAACTTATCAGCACGCCGACTCAACTGCTGCCTCGTCGGGGGCTGATTGAACGTTTCCGTTTTGCCGGCCAAAGAAATCACAAATGCACGCTCGCCAAAGGTTTGAGCTATATGACTGATTTCCAGGTCGAGAAAATGAGCCCGAATCTCTATCGTCAAAGTCATAGCGACCTTGAAAAGTTCGCACGCAATCGCGGTATGTTTGTGAAGTTTCCGAAAATGGCTGTTGGCGGTCTTGAGCCGTTCAGCTATATCGACTTCGAAGCAAGGCGCGATGAACTGCACATTCACGCGTTCCACGCATATCCTGACCAGGTTACGATTATCAAAACCCAGTCGCTGTTCGATATGCACTAAGCGTTAAGCCTCCTTAAAAATAAACGCTTACAAAATTCCAACTAACCCTGCTGTCACAGGGTTAGTTTTTTTATGCCTAAAATTCTTTGTGCCTTCGTGTCTTAATAGCTATAATACCGGTTTTCTACCGGAGTTAATATATGCTCAGATTGGTAAGCTTTGTCGGCTTGTTTGTGATGGTAATTATTGCCTGGCTGCTTTCATCTAATAGGAAGAAGATGAACAGTCGGCTGATTATCAGCGGGATAATTTTGCAGTTTGCACTGGCGGTAATTATTCTTCGCACGTCTTTTGGCCAATGCGCCTTCGATAAGGTCAGACTTTTAATTACTAATCTAATCGGCTTTTCAGCGCAGGGCAGCGAATTTGTTTTCGGCACCGGCTTCAAGGAGCATTTCTTCGCATTTTCAGTTCTGCCTACGATAATTTTTGTTTCGTCATTGATGACGGTTTTATTTTATCTCGGCGTTTTGCAAAAGATTGTCGAGATTATGGCGAAAGTTATGGTTTATGTGATGGATGCTTCCGGCTCTGAATCGCTTGCGACCGCGGCCAATGTCTTTATGGGAATGTCCGAAGCGCCGCTTGTAATCAGGCCTTATATAAAGACAATGACGCGTTCGGAAATTATGACGATGATGACTGGCGGAATGGCGACAATCTCCGGCGCAACGCTTGCCGCTTACACCGGCTTCGGCGCAGATGCAGGACACCTGCTGACCGCTTCGATAATCTCCGCACCAGCCGCGATAGTAATTGCGAAAATTATGGTGCCGGAAACTGAAACCTCGCAAACCAAGGGCGTGGTAAAAGTTGTAATTCCTCGCGAAGACACAAATGTGCTTGAAGCTGCCTGCCGCGGCGCGGTTGACGGCGCGAAGATGGCGATTAGTATTGCTGCGGTAGTTATTTGTTTTATCGGATTTGTCGCGATGATAAATTGGCTGCTGGGTTTTCTGCCGAGTTTGAATGCCGAGCCGATTACGATGCAGCGTGTTCTTGGCTGGCTCTTTTCGCCGCTTGCGTGGACTATGGGAATAGATTTTAAAGATGCTTCGCTTGTCGGCTCATTGCTTGGCGAAAGAATTGTGCTGAACGAATTTATCGCGTACATTGATTTGGGCAAAGCGAAGGAGTTGATTTCACCTCGTTCGTTTACGATAGCGACGTATGCTCTTTGTGGTTTCGCGAATTTCGGTTCGGTTGCGATTTTGATTGGCGGAATGGGTACGATTGTACCGGAGCGTAAAAAGGATTTCGCGCAGCTCGGTTTTAAATCTATGATAGCCGGCATGCTGGCGTGCTTTATGACCGCCTGCATCGCAGGAATCTTAATTTAAAAAAAGGAAAAGGATGCCATTGTATTTTCAATCTTTAAGAAGCGGCAGCACTGGAAATTGTCTGCTTGTGCGCACGGATAAAACCACAATCCTGCTTGATTGCGGCCTGGGTACAATGAGACGAACGCGTGAAATTCTTTCACAGAGCGTAAAAAATCCCAGCCAAATCGATATGATTCTGGTTTCGCACCTTCATTCCGACCATATAAGTCATTATCCAATGCGGGTTATTGCTGATGAAGGAATTAAGCTGAAAGTTCACAAGGATTGCCTTAACGATTTGGAATGCAGACATTTTCGCAATAGCGGAATGGAGAATTTGAAGGTTGAATGTTATGAAACGAAGAAGTTTCAGTTTGGCGATCTTATCATCGAACCATTTCAAATTCCACACAATCCATGTTTTATAACCTGCGGCTTTGTCATTTATCATAACGATAAAAAAATTGTTGTCGCAACGGATTTCAGAGACGCAAAAGATTTGGAACAGTACTTTATCGACGCGGATTTTATTTTCGTTGAGTCTAATCACGACTTGGAACTGCTGCGAAAATTTTTCAATCCCAACAGTCTCTATCACATGCCGAATCCCAAGACAGCGAAATTTGTCTGCGATGTGATAAAAAAAAGCAGAAAAAATCCTTCGCTTGTAATGCTTGGCCATTTGAGCGGCGAAAGAAATACTCCGCAAATCGCGATAAAGGAAATTAAGACGGCGTTCAAACAAACCGGCATAGACGACAATTTAAAAGTCGTAACCGCTCCTCCTCACGAAACCAGTGAAATCATCGAAATATAAAAAAATTCGTGTCTATTCGTGAAAATTCGTGGTTTCATTTCAGCAAGCTCGGCAAATACGTCGCTATCGCCGGAAACAGCATCAGCAGAATAATGCAAACGATATACGCTGGCGTGAAAATGTTCACACCTTTATAAACTTCTTTCATCGGCACATCTTTCGCCATCGAGGCTACAACAAAAGTTACCGCACCGACCGGCGGGCTAATCGCGCCGAACGTAGTAATGACGGTAATCGTAACGCCGAACCACAGCGGGTCATAACCGAGGCTCGTCGCGACAGGGAAAAATATCGGAATTGTAATAATCAGCAGCGCCAGCGCATCCATAATCATTCCGCCGACGATATAAATCCCGAAGATAATCATCATAATCACAATTTTCGGAACCGCCAGCGTCAGCACCCAGTCCGCCAGATTATAAGGCATTCTTGTAACAGCGAGGAATTTTCCGAAAATCATCGCGCCCGCAACAATCATCATCACCATACACGATGACCGCAGCGTATCTTTCACAGCGCCGACAAATTGTTTGACGGACATTTGTTTTCGTATCGCTGCGATAACTAACGCCAGAAACGCGCCCGCACCGCCCGCTTCGGCAGGTGTAAAGAAACCTGTATAAAGGCCGGTCAGTATCAGTGCGAAAAGCAGAATCACTTCGCCGGTACCAGACAGCGATTTTATTTTTGTTTTGAAATCTACTTTATCGCCCACAGGACCCCATTGCGGTTTTATCATACAGATAACATATACGTTGAGTATAAGCAGCAGAGTAAGAACGACACCGACACCGAACCCGCCGTAAAATAATTTGACGATAGATTGTTCCGTTGATAAGCCGATTAAAATAAACACAACGCTCGGCGGAATCACAACGCCAAGTGTCGAGCCTGCCGCGACAGAGCCGGTACTCAACTGTGGATGATATTTATATTTTTTCATCTGTGGCAAAGCGACCGTTGACATTGTCGCCGCCGTCGCCGTATTCGAACCGCATATAGCCGCAAACAGTGAACAGGCCATAACTGTCGCCATCGCTATACCGCCGCGAATATGCCCAATCCAGTTGTAAGCGGTCTTATACAATTTTTCGTTTATGCCGGAATAGAAAACTATTTGCCCCATCAGCACAAACAGCGGAATTACGGTAAGGTCGTATTTTGAGAATGTCCCCCACAGCACCGAGCCGACCATATTAACCGCCGCGTCGAACGATACCACGCAGCAGAATCCGAAGAATCCGACAATCGCCAGCGCGAACGACACCGGCGTTGCCGTCAAAAACAGCACAACCATAAGAACGCCGATGCCCAATAGGCCAATCATCGTCTGGCTCATTGGACACCTTCTTCCAGATTAACTTCAACCGAAGTTGAAAGAGGCTTAACGCTTGTGTCTTTGCTCACAAAGTTTTTCAGCAAGTCGATGACAAAAACAAACGCCAGCGCAGCGAACCCTGCCGCGGTGATGAAGATAAACGGATAAGCTACGATTCGCAGTGTTTCAGTAACTTCGCCGCTTTCGAGATGTTTCAATCCGATTTTCATAATCTGCCACGCTGCAAGAATTGAAAACCCTGTACAGGCAGTGTCGTTCAGAATCGCCGCGACGAGCCGCAGCGATTTAGGAAAATGATTTACAATAATATCGACCGCGATGTTTTCTTTTCTTTTTTGCGTATAGCCAAGCACGCACGCGCAAACGATAGCGCCGAACAGACCGGTCAGTTCGTAAGTGCCCTGTATCGGCATTCCCAATCTGCGCATTATGATATTCGCAACCGTAATAGCGAGCATTGCCAAAAGAAACGCGCCCGCGATTGATACAAGTATCTTGCGAAGCACGTAATCGATACCATCCAAAAATTTAATCATATAAAAACCAATCATTCTCTGTCATTGCGAGAAGTCCTGCGCAGCAGGACGACGAAGCAATCTCAACTATTTTATTTTGGTTGTTCCATCATTTTCTTTAAATCATCAACAATCTCTTGTGCCGGAATTTTCGCCTCATTATCTTTGACCCATTTTGCGATAATCGGCTCAAGCAGTTTGTTCCATTCCGCTTTTTGTTCAGCGGTCAGTTCGATAAATTCAACCTGAAACTTTTCTTTTGAAAATGCGATGGACTCATCCACGTGATTATCCATATAATCGCCGGTCCAGTTCATTTGTTCTTCAGCGAGGTCTTCGAAAACTTTCTTCACATCATCCGGCAGCGATTCGAACTTGGCTTTATTCATAACAACCGCGAACGGATAAATCGAAGTATCGGTCATCGTTACATATTTGCAATACTCGGCATAGCTGAAATCCTTCATAACTTCCAGCGAAGAGAACAGACCCTGTACAACGCCTTTCTGCAGCGCTTCGGGAGTTGCGCTCATCGGCATACCGACCATATTTGCGCCCCAGGCCTTGAGGATTTCGCCCGCTCCGCCCGATGCACGCAGCGACATACCTTTAATATCTTCAAGAGTTCGCACAGGTTTTTTGCTCATAATATTTGATGTCGCCGTTGTGAACATCGTCAAAACTTTTACCGATTCGAATTCAGCAGGTTTATATTTTGTGTACACATCCCACAGCATTTTGCTGCCGGTTTTTGCGTCTTTGATTCCCAGCGGCAAAGCAAGCGAGTTAGTAACCACGAATCTGCCCGGCTGATATGCCATACACAGGCAGCCGATATCGGCCTGACCTGCGACAACGCCGTCGAACATATCTTTCGCGTCTAAAAGTGTTCCGCCGGGGAATGTTTTGATTGCGACTTTGCCGTTCGTGCGTTTTTCAACTTCAGTTTTCCATCTCTCCATCTGCACGCAAGGAAATGTTGAGGCAGGCGGGAAATTCGCGTAAGTCAGAGTAATCGTTACAGCCGCCGGTTCAGCGGGTGTATTGATGCTGCTGCCGGTTCCTTTTTTACATCCATTCAAGCAAGCACACATCATGATGAAACACATTACCAGATACACACACTTTTTCATTTTAAATACCTCCATATAAAATTTTATTTAACGCAACAATGTCATTTCGACCGTAGTCCTGCGCAGCTGTGGCGAAGCAAGACGAAGCAGAGAAATTATTTAAAAAGTATTCCACAATTTTTATTTTGATATTTAATTTTTAATATTATTTCTTATAGAAGACCCGTTGCGCTTTTCCTTCCTGCCTCGGCAGACCGCCGATTGGGAACACATCGCCTTTCGGACTGAAGCCCAGAGCTTCCTTCAAAACCTTTTCAACAGTATATCCTGTAACGCTCGAATCCGCCTCAACATTTATGCGGACATCCTGCACCCCGTTAACCTCTTCCATAATAATCTGATAATTTGCGCCGACGCCGGGTATTTGCATAAGAGCCTGCTCGACCTGCCGCGGGAAGAAGTTTACGCCTTTGACGATAAGCATATCATCGACTCTGCCGGTAATTGACGCGATGCGAACGTGAGTTCTGCCGCAGGAGCATTTTTCACGTGAAATAATTTTGGACAGGTCGCCGGTGCGGAATCTAATCACAGGCAATGCCTGCCGTGTCAGAGAAGTGATGGTAAGTTCGCCGAATTGTCCGTCTTTAACAGGTTTATTCGTTTCTTTGTCTAACACTTCGATATAATAATGGTCTTCCCAGACATGAATGCCGTTGTGTGCCGGGCAATCCATTCCCAATGTGCCTACGCCGCCGGTTTCCGTCATACCGTAAATATCGAAAGTTTCTATTCCAAGCCCTGATTCGATTTTTTTCTTCATAGATTCGGTAAAAATTTCCGCGCCGAAGATTCCAATTTTCAAATCAGGAAGTTCCTCTTTCATTTCTGTCATAACTTCCATAATTCTTATGCCGTAGCTGACAACGCCGGTGAGAACTTTCGTTTTGAAATCTTTCGCGAGTTTAATCTGCCTTTGCGTATTGCCTGCGCCGGCAGGTATGATAAATAATCCTGCCGCCCTTGCTCCGTGATACATTCCGAACCCGCCGTTGAACAGCCCGAACGAAGGTGTGATTTGTACGGTATCGCCTTTCGCCGCGCCTGCCATATAATAGCATCTTGCCATGCAGTCTGCCCATTGAGCCAGGTCGGCAAGTGTATATGGCATAACGACAGGGGTGCCCGTTGAGCCGCTGGACATGTGCATTTCTGCAAGCTGCGATTTATCCACACAGCAGAGATTTATCGGATAACTTTCACGAAATGTTTCTTTGTTTGTGAAAGGAAGTTTTTCAATATCTTCGAGTGTTTTGATATCTTTCGGATGAACGCCTTTGGCGTCGAACATTTTTTTGTAAGCCGCGTTGGATGAGTAAACGTGGTTTGCGATTCGTTTTAAATGTTCAAGCTGGAGTTTGCGAATTGAATCGAGTGAAGCTGTTTCTGTTTCTTTCTGGAAAAAGTTATTTTTCATTTGCAATTTCTTCCGGCTTCAAAGGCTTTCTTATTCAAATCAGTGTACTTTCCTTTAACCGCAGTTTCAATAGCTTTGTGCCAGCATTCCAGCGGCAGGTCAAGATGATTGGACATCGCGCCGAGCAGAACGGTATTCGCTGCTCTGATATTTCCGCACTTGATGGCGATTTTTGCCGCGTCAATGAATACGAGTTTCTTGAAAACGTCATCTAACATTTGCTTTACGTTCTGTGGATACTTTGCTGCGCCCGATGAAACGGTAACCGGAATAATCGCCTGCGAATTTGCGACGCACACTCCGTCTTCCGCCAGATAATCAGCGAATCGCAGCGCTTCAATTTGTTCAAGTGTAACAAGAACTCTCGCCGTGCCTTTTGCGACGATTGGACTGTAAACTTTTTTGCCGTATCGAATTTGCGCCAGCACCGACCCGCCGCGCTGTGCCATACCGTGCACTTCGTTTGTCTTTACATCGTAACCGGCCATCATTGCCGCCTGTGCCGATATTTCGCTCGCCAGTAAAATTCCCTGTCCGCCGACGCCTGCTAAAACTATGCTTGTAATCTTGTTGTCGCTCATTGTTATATCTCCTTTGTCGCGCTGATTGCGCCAAATTTGCATACCTGTTCGCAAAGTCCGCAGCCGTTGCAAAGAAGTTCGTTAATTACAGGTTTTTCGCCCGCGCCGTCAATCGCCGGACATCCGAGTTTCAAACACATCTTGCATTTCTTGCAAAGTTCGTGATTGATTTTGCGGATGTATCCGACCCTGCGTTTCTCACGCAGCGGACATGCCGCCCGTGAAACAATCAGCGATGGCTCATCAGCGTTCAGTTCTGCTTCGATTACCTTTTGTGTTTTTTCCAAGTCATAAGGAAATACCGTTACGACTCGTTTTACGCCGCACGCTTTTCCGATTTCTTCGATTGAGGCAGAGATTGTTTCTTCGCCCATCAGCGTTCTGCCTGTGCCGGGGTTATCCTGATGGCCGGTCATCGCGGTTGTTCTGTTGTCAACGACGATGAGAGTTGATTTGCCTTTGTTGTATGCGATGTCGAGCAACCCTGTAATGCCGGAATGGAAAAATGTCGAATCGCCGACAATGCCGACAACTTTTCGTTTCTCACCGGCCTTATCGAGTCCGTGCGCCATCGAAATTCCGCCGCCCATACAAAGAATAATATCGAGCCGACTCAACGGCTTGAACGTTCCAAGACTGTAACAGCCGATATCGCCGGTAACTATTACATCCTGCTTTGACAGCGCATAGAAAATTCCTCTGTGTGGACATCCCGGACAAAGCACCGGCGGTCGTGCCGGAAGTTCGTCTGCGTATTTCACAGGTTTTTCCGCAGGCAGTTGTCTGCCATCCATCATCGCGCGTGATTTCTGCAAAGTTGGAATTGAAAGCTCGCCCATCCCCGGCACAAATTCTCTGCCGACGCAGTTAATTCCCATCGAGAGAATATGCTCTTCAAGAAAATTATCAAGCTCTTCGACGATAAGAACTTTTTTAACGCCCGCGGCGAATTCTTTTATAAGTTTATCAGGGAACGGAAACGCCATACCCAGTTTCAAAACTGAAGCGTCCGGCCAAACTTCCCGAACATACTGATATGCGATTGATGAAGTAATAATACCAAGCGATTTGTCATTCCATTCGATTTTGTTAATATTGCCGTTCGTGCTGCCGAATTCAGCGGCGTCTATCTGTCGCTGCTCGACTTTCTTTCGCATTTCTCGTGCGTACATTGGAATCGGCACAAACCTCGACGGATTTTTTTCCAGCGCGACAGGTTTAGTATTAACTTTCCGTTCGCCGAACTGCACAAGACTTCGCGAATGACTTACGCGAGTTGTAGTCCGCAGAATCACCGGCGTTTTATATTTTTCTGAAAGCTCGATAGCTGCGATTAAAAATTCTTTCGCTTCGCTGCTGTCTGCCGGCTCGAACAATGGAACCTTTGCGAACCGTGCGAAATTTCTGCTGTCCTGCTCGTTTTGTGAGGAGTGCATTCCGGGGTCGTCTGCGACGATACAAACGAATCCGCCTTCGACGCCCAGATAGCTCAAAGTCATCAGCGGGTCAGCCGCGACATTCAAGCCAACGTGTTTCATTGTAACGATAGACCTTGCACCTGCGCACGACGCGGCCGCAGCAACTTCAAACGCGACTTTTTCGTTTGGCGACCATTCGCAGTAAATATCCTTTTTATATTGAACGACGTTTTCGAGAATTTCCGTGGAGGGCGTGCCTGGATAACCGACGGCGACCGTTACGCCTGCTTCGTAAGTTCCGCGGGCAATTGCCTCATTGCCTGACATCAAATGTACCAATTTTTTACCTCATCCTTAACATGTTGTAATAGTGATTCTAAATTCTAAAATAATTTTATTTGTATACCTTTTTCACTTGTCTTATCCATTACTTTTTTCATTTTTTCCAGAGCGAGTTTAAGTTCTTCGCTGCTCTCGACAAGATTGTAATAGAGTTTATCGTCGTTGACAAGTTTTCCAACGGTGCCTTGTCCGCTGTTGATTTTATTCATGAGCCGCTGAATTTCGATAAGAGTTTCGCCGAGTTGATCGCTGACGACAATGACTTTGTCATTTGCTGTCGTAGAGAACTGCCGTACCGATTGAAGCGTCGTGATGGATTCTTCAGTTGCTTTGGAAAGGTTGGCCAGTGTATTTTTTAAATTCGCTTTGTTGTTTGGGTCGCCGACAATATCATTGACATTATCAACCAGCACGCTGACTTTCACGAACAGCGTTTTGAGTTTATTCTGTAAATCTTCGGGTATGAGTTCGCTTCCGCCCGCTTCGCCCTGCAGAACCATATCGTGTTTGAGATACTTCGGCTCAAGCCTTTCCATTTCCTCTTGCGTGGCTTGAACGTTAGAGATGTCGATATAGCTGCTTCCCATTCCGCGTCTGTACAGTTTCACTCTGACGTTTGATGGAATATTGTTGTAATCGTTAGCGATGGACATTTCGACGGCGACCTGATAGATGTATTCGCCGTCTGGATTGCGATACCTTGCCGGCGGAGAAACGTGCGTAACTTTGCCTATCGGATAGCCGCAGTATTGAACCGGTGTGCTCTCCTCAACGCCCGGCGCGTTCGGAAACAATACCCTTACGCTGTATGAGGTATATTTCGCCGTAACTACCGGCAACTCGCCGAAAAGAAATACCATATAAACAAAAACACACAAGCCGACGATTACAAACGCGCCGACAACCATATTCCTTTTCTTCTGAATTGAATCATAATCACTCATATTCGTTCCTTCATTTTGGTATTTATGCTCTTCCTGCAAGAAACAACTCGCGAATCGCGCGAAGCGGATAACCCGATTTATTCAAAGTCTTTATCAATTTTATTCTTTCAACATTGCCTGCATCAAACAGCCGCCGATTCGTCTGGGTAACAGATGCCGGTTTTATCAAGCCAACCATTATATAGTATTGAAGCGATTGTGTCGAGACACCGGCCAATTTCGCTGCCTTACTTATCGACATCATTTTATTGTCTTCGTTCATAATGTATCAGGGTGGTTTGTCCCGTTGTCCTTTTCAAGTATAACAGGGTCGAACCCTTTGCCGCCGAAAGGGTTGCAACGCAAAATTCTGCCCAAAGACTTATACACTCCCTTGATAAATCCGAATCGCTCAAACGATTCTATCGCGTAATCACTGCAGCTCGGCACAAATCGGCATTGACCGCCTAAGTATCTGCTGATACTCGCTTTATAACAGCGAATCATAAATATCGCAGCCCTTACCGCCAAATTGTTTTTCGCTGGTTTCATTTCTTTATTTACGGGTTTAGGTATTGGTATCGGTAAGGTTGCGTCGAACGTTACTGTTTGAGGTTACGTTATGCACGCAAACCGTTTAACCAAACCGATAAACAAGACGTTACCGAAACCAACAACGAAAACTAATTCTCTGCATCCTTACGGCCTTGTATCTTTTTATATGCCTGCCGGACCAGAGATATAAACCCTTGTCTTACTTCATTTAACGTGATTTTCAATATATCAGATTTTTCCCGCTTCGACAACCACGGAGAATAAATAATTATATAATCAAAACCGCCGGGCAAATCGTTCTGACTCAATCGAAACGCTTCCCTCGCCAGCCGTTTGAGCCGGTTCCTCGATACCGCAGGCTTTATCCTGCCGCTGACAGAAACAGCGAATCGAGGTTTTTCTACAGTATTCGGCGCAATGTAAACCGTCATTAAGTTGCTTTTGGCAAATAACTTATAATCAAAGACAGCCTTAAACGCCGCCTTTGAGTTGAGTCGTAAACACTTTGAAAATCTAAAACCTGTCATACTTGATTATCGGCTTAACCGATACTAAATCCGAAATAAGAATAACGAAATCCGAAAACGAACGCAAATGTTAAAATAGGCAGATTGCTGGTAATTTCGCGCAACTATTCGCATGCGCGGAATTGTACAAAGTTGCATACATCTTTCAAAAACTTGCATATAATTTAGCATAATTTCGTGCGCGGATTCGTCAAACCTGCGTAATTTTATAGCTAACTTGCAGGTATTTTTGCTCAAAAGCCATCAAATTGCGCGTATTTACACGTGAATTGCGCGTATTTTAACGAAAAAACACCAAACTTGCGCATTATTACACGCAAAATCACACAAAACAGTAAATTTTCGCGCTTTTATGCAATTTTATGGCGAAAAAAGTGACAAATATTCAAAAAAACACAGAAAAAAACAAAATTTGTTCGAAATAGAGTGATAGTTGTTAGGATGTAGTCGTTAGTCGATAGTGGAACGCTTCACTTTAAAAGACGCAGAAGCGGATAAAATTTTAGTGTTTTTAGGTTGAGTTTCGGAAAAGAAAAAGTAAAATAGTTTTAAGAGAATTTTTTTAATCGCGGATGACGCTGATTTTTTTGTTGGCCACAGAGTTCACAGAGACGCACAGAGTTTTGTTTTAAGGCGTGTTCTAACGAACACTTGAAAAATCAAATAAAACTCTCCTGCGAACAAGCTCGCATCCGAGTTTTATATTTGACTTTTCTGTCCTAACGGACTATGCCTTAAAGCAATGAGTTGATAGTTGGCAGGTGATAGTCGATAGTAAAATAGTTTTGATCCCCACTCCCCGAACAGGTCGAGGGCAAGTTTCGTGAGGACAAGATTTTTAGTTCTTAGTTTTGAGTTAACACTTTGGTATATATGATTTTAAGACTTGATTTGTTTAGATTTGGTGATAAAATCCAATAATAATCAGTAGTCAGAATATAGTAGCTATCGAAAAAAGGAATTGAAACACAGGTTGAGGAAAATAAGGATGGTAAAGATCAAACCGTGGTCGATATCTACAACTGTTCGAAACCCAGAGCGGCTCGTTGATTTTCTGAAAGTGTTGAAACAATTAGAAGGAGACGATTTTGATACGGCTACACAAGTCAAATATCAAATAATGCTGATTCAACATAGACTATACACTCCTACAATTATTCCGGATAAGTACATAACCTTGTTTAAAGATGTAATTCAGGAAATTCCTTTCGAGGTAGCTCAAGAAGTTTTTGAAACTCAGAATTATGTTGGGCCTGACATGCGAGGCAGACAATCAGTAAACCCATTAAACAAACTAGGGTTTTCAGTGGCTGTTGAGAGGTTAGGGGCTGTGCATATAACAAATTTAGGTAATTTACTTTTGGCAACAGATTCTAAAGTCAGCTACATTTTCTTTAAAAGTCTTTTAAAATTACAATTTCCAAATCCAATGTCTGCACATTTTTCAGAAAAAAAAGGTTTTAATATTTGTCCTTTTATAGCAGTTTTACATTTAATAAAAAAAACTTCAGGGTTGAGTCAAGAGGAATTTTCTTTATTTGTTCCAACTTTGGCGAACTTTAAAGATATAGATAAATATTCTGGATTTATTTTGAAGCGAAGAACATTAAAATCTTCAAAAACAAAAAAGGAATTCGACGTAAATTTTTTAAAAAACTTTTATAAAACTGATGCATTAACAAAGACACAGTGGAATAATCCTTTTGAATATGGCGATAACACGATGCGATATTTTAGACTTACAAAGTATTTCCGTGTTGAAAAACATGCTTTAGGCCATTGGAAAATAAATCTTGAGCCATCTCGAATGAAAGAAATTGATCAATTGCTCAATATGTATGATGGGGCAGCACAAGAATTCAAGGATGTGGTTGATTATGTTAAATATATTAGCGATATTAATGAACCCAAATTACCTTGGGAGATGGATTTTAATAAATCCAAAGACATCTTTATTTCTTTGTTAGACATAGTACGAAATGATTATAAAACGCTTAATTCGAATTTACAAACAGAGCTTAAAAAGGAGTATGTTTGTTTTAATGAGATTGACTTGAAAAAACTTGATTTAAAACAAACAGAAAAATTTATTGAAATGCTAAGAAGTTTTCGCCTGAAAATATTACATCTCAGCAGAAGTAATTTCTTAAGAAAAAATATAAATGAACTTAAGAGAATTGTCAGTCTATTTAAAGATAGACAGAAAATGAAAAAAGTTGAACCTGTTGAGTTTGAATACATGATTTCTCAATGTTTTAAAATATTAAATGATGAAATTGAAATTAAACCTAATTGTATAATAGACGATGATGGAAGCCCAATAGGATTTGCCCCAGGAAATAAAGCGGATATCGAAGGATATTATCATTCATTTAATGGTATTTTTGAAGTAACTTTAGATGTTTCCAGGAATCAAGTATACCGGGAAAGTATTCCTATTATGCGACATCTGAAAGAATTTGAAAATAATAATCCAAGTAAGCCGGCTTTTTGTGTATTTATTGCTCCTAAAGTTCATGATGATACGGTTAATTATCTCTGGATTTCGGTTAAACACGGCTTTGAGGGTAGAAAACAAAAAATAGTGGCACTAGATTTAAATAATTTTTTACGAATATTAGAAATTTTCATTGTTGTAATTGAACAGGGAAAGACGTTTAATCATGGTAATATAGAAAGTTTATTAAATTCTATCGTTACTAATGGTGAAAACGAGAATTCAAGTGTTAATTGGTTTAGAAATGTCTCTTCCAATATACAAGAATGGGAAGCTTCATTAATATGAAAATAATGTCAAAAAATATCTACACTGGTGATTGTGTATCAGTTATGGGGAAAGACATCGGAAAAGAAAGTATAGATTTAATCTACGCAGATCCTCCTTATAACCTTTCTGGGAAGTCGCTGAATTTGGTTAATAATTCTACAGGTGGACCATTTTACAAAATGAATGAAGAGTGGGATACTTGGGATTACGACAAGTATCTTTCTTTTTCTAAAGATTGGATAGAAAAATGTTGGGATGTGCTTAAGCCTAATGGGAGTTTGTATATTTCATGCACTTATCACAACATTGGTGAGATTATTTTTGTTGCAAAAAAATTGGGCTTCAAATTGAACAATGTGATAACGTGGTATAAAACTAATTCAATGCCGAATATTACCAAAAGAGTTTTTACGCATGCTATTGAATATGTATGTTGGTTCGTTAAAGGGAAAAAATGGAAATTCAACTACCATGAATTAAAAGAATTTAATCCACAAAAAACAAAGAGTGGTGAATTGAAACAAATGAGAGATTTTATACAGCTTCCTATTGTTCAAGGCAAAGAAAGAATAAAAAATTCGGATGGCAGAGCGATGCATCCAACTCAAAAACCAGAAAAATTGATTGAGATGATACTTATAGCATCTTCTGATGTTAATGATTTAATTCTGGATCCTTTTTTTGGGAGCGGGACTACTGGGGCGGTTGCAACAAAATTACAACGACGTTGGATTGGTATTGAAAAGAATAGCCAATATGTTAGTATCGCAGAAAAGAGAATTTTTGGAAAAACACATGTTAAATAAAGGCAAAATTGAACTGTTTAAAGGCGATGCTCGAGAATTTCTTAACAATATCCCAGCCAAGAGTGCGAACCTTGTTTTTGCGGATCCTCCATATAATTTATCAGGCAAGAATAATCTTACGTGCAAAAATGGGAAAGTTGCTGTTTGTAACAAGGGTAAGTGGGACGAGATAGAAGACATTCACCTATTTAATAGACAATGGTTAGAAGCTTGCATTAGGGTTTTAGCAGATGATGGAACAATCTGGATATCAGGAACTTTGCATAATCATCCATCTGTAGGTGTCATTTTAAAAGAAATGGGACTTTGGATAATAAATGATATAATATGGTATAAACCAAATGCGGCACCTTTATTACAAGGCAACCGTTGTGCGCCATCTACGGAATTAATATGGTTGGCGAGTAAATCAAAAAAATATTATTTTGATTACGAATTAGCCAGGCAAATTAACGGTGGCAAACAGATGCGTAATCTTTGGGTTATTGCGGCAAGCAGACATCTAACAAGCCATCCGACTGAAAAACCTGAAAATTTATTGCAAAGGATAATATCAATTGGTAGTAAAGAGGGAGATACAATATTAGATCCTTTTATGGGGTCTGGAACAACAGGCGTGGTTGCTAAACAACTAGACAGGAATTTTATAGGTATAGAAATTGATCAATCATATTTTGATATTGCGACTCAAAGAATAGATAGCACCACCAGAAAAACAAACCTATTCGTAAAAAAAAACACAAAGTAAAGTTGACCATTATCAGCTTAGTTTTTCGTAACAATTTACGAGGACACCTTACTAATTTTCTTTTACATAATAATTAGTGCCAGCCATATTTTTAACTACGACCAATGACGGCGGGGCGGATTAAGTGAAAAGTTAAAAGTGAATAGTGAAAAGTTGCGGACATAATTTTGAGTTGAGGGAAACGATGGCGAAGATGAACGTATTGAACAAGGACGTAACGATTTATTCTCAAAATGATGAGGATTATATCTGTCTGACGGATATGGCGAGGTATAAAGACCCTGACAGGACAGATTACATCATACAAAATTGGCTTCGCAGCCGGACAACCATTGAGTTTTTGGGGATTTGGGAGCAATTAAATAATCCAGCGTTTAAACCCATCGAATTCGATGGGTTTAGAAAACAGGCGGGCTTAAACAGTTTTGTGCTTACCGCAAAGCAATGGATTGAAAAAACTCAAGCTATTGGCCTTGTATCAAAAGCCGGCAGATACGGCGGTACTTACGCACATAAGGATATTGCCTTTGAGTTTGCTTCATGGATTTCTGTTGAATTCAAACTATATCTTATTAAGGAGTTTCAACGGCTTAAGAGCGAGGAGTATAAACAGCTTGGCTGGGATATTCGGCGTAACTTAGCAAAAATAAATTATCGAATTCATACCGATGCTATAAAAGAAAACCTCATACCTGCGGAGTTGTCCAAGACGCAAATAAATATAGTCTATGCGACAGAAGCAGATGTTCTCAATATGGCTCTTTTTGGAAAGACAGCCAAACAATGGCGAGACGCAAACCCTAATATAAAAGGGAATATCCGTGATTATGCGGATATTTCACAATTAGTATGCCTTTCTAACCTTGAAAACTTAAACGCCCATTTTATCAATGACGGATTGTCGCAGGCGAAACGGTTAGTAAAACTTAATGAAATAGCAATCCATCAGATGAAACTATTAATGGAAATTCCAAGAATCAAACAAATCGAAGGAAATAAATGATTTTGTTTGATAATGCACGAACATTTATTTGTATTTAGAAAACCAAAAGATGATGAAGATTTAAGCAATGTGAGGTATTCCAGATTTGAGGATAAAAACAATGGCGAGAAAACAAACACATAAAGTAAGGTCAATTAGTGCCAGCCATATTTTAAACTACGACAAATGACGGCGGAGCGTTTTGATGGTAAAAATAGGAAATTCCACATTCGATGTTAAATGTTAAGATAATTCTTCGTGCCTTAGTGTCTTCGTGGCCGCGTAAGAAACAGCACGTTTTCAAAACACCAATTTTTCATTTTTATGATTTCTGACGATTTTACTGCGATTTAGTATCGTTCCAGTTTATTTCAGTGCATTCTACTGTCATTTAATAATTTTTTTTATTTGCGAAACTTGCGCCTTGCGCGATTTTGTTAGCAAAAGTGCGCACGTTCTGTTTTTGCAAAAAGTGAACTACTACATATAGTGTGATTAAAAATTTGCGCACGCGAAAACCTGCGCGAAATTTGCGGAAATTGATTTTTTATATGTTTTTGGCAGGAATTTTGACTGAAAAAATGAAAAATGCCTGAAACGTGCGCATTTTAAACAGTGTTTTTTATGGAAAATTTAAAAACTATAAAAAACGATAATATCTGATATGCCCGATAGTTAAGAAGATTTTCGTTTAAAACGTGCGCTTTTATGTTTTTGTCAAAAAGCGTTATAACCCTTTATTTTGCGTTAAATAGCAGAGTTTACGAGTTGCAGAAAATTGCAGTGTTGTGAAATTTTCTTTTTTTCACAACACCTGTTTTACGCGACGGCTAACTCGTCTGATTTTTCCTGATTCTTAATAATCGCGGCTCCGATTTTTCTTGTTACGGCTCTTAATTTAATTTCGCCGGTAACTGTGTCATCTGCTGAAACGACGGGCATATATTCAATGTCATACTTCTTCATATATTCCAGCGCATCGGCAAGCGGGGTGTCTGCTGTAGTTTTGTCGAGGATGGGCTGGGCGATATCACATGCCAAAAGCCAGTTCGCGACGTTCTGATGCGCGAAGGTTTCACGAATTGCTGGGATGGTTATCAGGCCTTTGATTTTTTGGTTTCTATCCACGACCGGATAATAAAGGCTGTCTGTTCTGGTAAATGTATTTAGAATCTGGTCGAGCGGCGTATCTTCGCGAATTGTTACAGGGTTGTCTGCCATAACATCTCTGACTTTGTATCTGATAATCAAATCCTCTTCGGTTACGTTCATTCCGATTTCGCCTGCGAGCTTGATGCCGAGCTTGACGCAGGGCGGGCCGATGAGCTGGACTATCAGCGTGGTAGCGGTAACGCCGAAGATAATGACTTCCGCCAGCGAAATATCCGGCGTAACCATAATGTTCGTCAAACGCGTACTTGCCATGATTGAAAGGCCGATAGCAACGCCGCCCTGTGCGAAAAGGCCCAGGCCGAGATAGCGTTTAACAACGTTTTCGCCATGTGTAACGGCTGCGCCGATGTATGCACCGGCCATTTTGCCGAGGCTTCTGCCGACAACGTATATAACGATAATCAGCCACAGCCAGGCGGGCATTTTTGAAATGCCGAGTCTCGCACCGACCAGTACGAAGAACAGTACGTAAATCGGAATTGAAAAACTCCGCATCGTGGCGAATATTTTTTCGCTTTTGCGTGGTTCGACGTTTGTGAGTACAAAGCCCAGTGCCATCGCGGCGAGGATAATATCCATCTCTAAATAAACTGACACGGCAATCATAAGAAATATCAGTCCGACGATAAACGCGAGATTTCTTTCGGCCTGAATCTTTAGCCATTTGAGCAGAGCTATCATAATCATCGCGCAAACGGCGCCGAGGACGAGCGAACCGATGAGGTCGATTGCAACGGCAATCATCTGGCGCGAGATTGAGCCGCCGTGGTTTGTAACCATCTGTGCTACGCTTGTGCCCAGTCCGTAAAGACCCATCGCAAGCGCATCGTCGAGCGCAACGATTGCGATTAGTGAAGTTGTCAGGACGCCCCTTGAGCGGTATTCCCACAGCACGTCGATGGTTGACGCGGGGTCTGTTGCCGAGGCGATAGCGCCATAGACGACTGCGCCTGCCAGTGCGGTCGAAAAGCTGTGGAAAAGCAGGTATAGGCAAATGAATATTCCGCTGCCGACGACGAAAAATGCGCCGAGGCCTTCGCCGAATAAAATCGCCATGAATTGCTTGGCGTATTTGCGGAATATGTCGATTTTGAGTTCGCCGCCGACGAGGAAACCAATGATTCCCAACGCGAAGAGATTGAACGGCTCAAGCATTTTGATGTCGGCTGTTGTGATGAGCTTGAAGCCGCTTTCGCCGATAATCAGGCCGATAATGATGTAGCCCATTACCTGCGGAAACTTAATCCTTTGGAAAAACCACGCTCCCAAAAGACCGCAAAAAATGCCAAGGCCTAAAATGAATAAAACGCTATGGCTGATATGGTACATTCTAAAACTTTCTAAATGTGTGAATCTATGTACCATCCGCGGGTTTTGCAAGGTAAAATTTAATTAAAACTGGGCAATATTAGTCCGGTAATTGGCTGCGGTGTCGCGGTTATAAACTGGTTTTTATTCTGCGTACTCGTCGCCGAGATAAATTTCCATTCCGCATTTTCCGCAGAGAAATTTGACTTTGTATTCTCTGCCGTCTTCATCCTGCAGAATCAGCGGCTCTGCGTTCGGCTCGCACATATTCAATTCTCTTCGCAGACAATATTTTGTCGTCATTACTTTTTCGCCTATAAGATTCAGGCCCGACTCTGCGCCTTGTTCGATGGCTTCAACGCCGTGACGGGTATAAAAATCGAACGCCATTGCATTTATTGCGTTGCCGTTGAATGACAAATGCTTTTCAAAATACGGAACATCATTTTTTGTAATCTTGATTTCCTGTCGCGGTCTGTTTTTTTTGCGTTCAATAATTAATTTTTCGACAAGCTGTCGTCTTGCTTCGTTCAATTGAGATGCCGGCACGAAATACATATTGGCAGTTTCGATTTGCAGATTATCGCAATTGAAAATAGTGTTCCCCAGTCTTGTAAGCTGATTATGAAAAGCTTCTTTTGCGGCATCGACTTTTAACGCCAGTTTCTTTTCGCCGGGAATATCCACTTTCTCACAATTCCCATCTTCATCGATACCGCATATAACCAAGCTATTGTCGGTTTCCTGTACTTTTATTGAAAGTCCGATTTTCCGCTCGGCGGGCTGATTGGTGAGTTTTTGCGAGAATTGATGGTCATTATTACGATAAACTTTTAGACCGACGCTGATTTCATTCATTTTTTGAGCGTAAACTTTTTGGCCTTCAACAATATTTATCGTTGTGCCGGACAAATTATTCTGCCAGTCGAAGAAGCATACACCGTCGCCGCTGTGCAAATCTAATTTTGTATCGATAATGAAAAATGTCTTTTCTACTTTTTTAACAGTGCCGACAAATTCGCCGACGGTTTTGGGCGTATTGATTGAACCGATTTTTGCCTGTTTGTCTGCGAAATTAAAATCAGTGAAGCCGCGATTGAAAGTTTTTTCCGGATTCGGCTCGAAATTAAAATGAATTTTGCCGGAAGAATTTTTTTGAAGATTTCTTTTTTCAAGAATCGAATCCAGCAGTTTACGGTAGTAGCTGACGGTATTGACGACATACGTAACATCTTTCAATCGGCCTTCGATTTTGAATGTGCTTATGCCGGCGTCAATCAATTCTTCCAAATGTCCGGAAAGGTTCAAATCTTTAATCGAAAGAAGATACCTGTCTTTTGTCAGTATATTGCCTTGTTCGTCTTTCAGCGTATAAAGCCTTCGGCAGGGCTGTGCGCATTGTCCGCGGTTTCCGCTTCTGCCGCCAAGTGCGCAGCTCAAATAGCATTGGCCGCTTTTGCTGACGCACAACGCACCGTGAACAAAACATTCCAAGTCGATGGAGACGTTGTCGCGAATATGTTTGATTTCCTCAATCGAAAGTTCGCGAGCGAGGATTGCTCTTGAAAATCCGACATCCTGCAGGAATTTAACTTTTTCCAGACTGCTGTTATCCATCTGTGTGCTGGCGATTAACGGAATCGGCGGCAGGTCTAACTCGAGCAGTCCCATATCCTGAATAATCAGGCCGTCAATTCCCATCGCGTATAATTGCTGAATCATTTTTTCGGCGATGGTAATTTCCCCATCGTACATCAGAATATTAAGCGCGATGTAAACCTTCGCGTAATATTGATGAGCGAAATCGAGGACTTTTTTAATATCTTCAGGTGAATTTGCCGCAGCCTGACGAGCGCCGAATCTCTCGGCTCCCATATAGACCGCGTCCGCGCCGCAGGTGATGGCGGCTATGGCGGTTTCGGCGTCTTTGGCTGGTGCTAATAATTCGATTTTTCTGTTCATTTGGAAGGATTATAGCGATTCTTTGTATATCGCAAAGAATATTTTGAAAAATGCGGGATTTTGTGTAGAATAGAGGTTTAGAGTCTTTTTATGATTAAAATCAATACGCCACTGACTGATGATATAGTTCGCACGCTCAAAGCCGGCGATGAAGTCGCGATAAGCGGTATGATTTACACTGCGCGCGATGCCGCTCATAAGCGTTTGTGCGAATTGATTGCGCAGGGCAAAGAATTGCCTGTTTCGCTTGCCGGTCAGGTGATATATTTTGTCGGCCCGACACCTGCACGGCCGGGCAAAGTTATCGGCTCGGCGGGTCCGACGACATCGGCAAGAATGGATAAATTTTCGCCGATGCTTCTCGATGCCGGTCTGAAGGGAATGATTGGCAAAGGCTATCGCGGCGAAGCGGTCAGAGAATCGCTCAAGAAAAATTGCGCGGTACATTTTGCAGCATTGGGCGGAGCAGGCGCACTTTTGAGTCAATATATAATTTCCGCCGAGGTTGTGGCGTATGAAGATTTGGGAACTGAAGCAATTAGAAAATTGGAACTGAAAGATTTTCCCGCGATTGTCGCGTATGATTCTTTCGGCAATACAGTATTTAAAAAAGCAAAATAATTTAATAAAGGTAAATAATGAAAACAGCATTTCTTGGTATAACCGGTTCAGGCAAAAGTACATTAATGGCGGCGGTCAGCGGCAGGAAGATGGCACAGGCCGGCGTGTCACAGATTGAAGAAGCCGTTGCCAAAGTGCCGGATGAAAGGCTCGACTGGCTGCGTGATTTGTATAAACCGAAAAAAAATGTCCCGGCGACAATTGATTGTCTTGATGTTCCGGGTCTTTCGTTTGCCGATGACCACACTCGCGCATCTGCACGAAAACTGCTCACAAATGCCCGCACAACGGATTTGCTTGTGCTTGTGATACGCGCGTTCGATAATGCGGGAATGAAGCCGGAGCCAATGAAAGAGCTTTCAACTTTGATGACGGAAATTCTGCTGGCAGACCTTGAGCTTGTCGAAACGAGAATCATAAATCTTGAAAAGCAGGTAAATAAGCCGTCGAAAGACCAGGCCAAACAAAAAACGGAACTTGCGTTTCAGTTGAGACTCCGCGAAGCGATTGAAAATGAAAAGCCGTTGAAGGCCGCAATTCAAAGCGCAGAAGAAGTTGAACTCGTCAGGCCGCTTGGTTTCCTGACACTCAAACCAATGGTTGTTGTTTTCAACACGCCGGAGGGTGAACCCTCGCAAAGTTTTGATACCAAAGGCGTACTTGATGCGAGCATACCGACAATCAGCGTTTGTGTGAGTATCGAATATGAAATAAGCCAGCTTGATGATGAAGAGAGTAAAAAAGATTTTATGAAGGATTTAGGCCTGACAGAATCCGCAGCGAAAAAACTTGTGCGAAGCTGTTATTCGGCGCTTGGCCTGATAGACTTTTTCACAGTCGGCGAAGACGAAAATCGTGCATGGTCGATTTTAGCAGGTACAACCGCGCTCGACGCGGCCGGCAAAATCCACAGCGATATCAAACGCGGCTTCATTCGCGCAGAGACAATCAGTTATGCAGACTTGAAACAATACGGCGATGAAAAAGCGGTCAAAGCCGCCGGTAAATTCCGTCTTGAAGGAAAAACTTATATCGTCCAGGACGGCGATATTATGAATTTCAGATTTAACGTATAAAATGAAATTAAAAATCAAAAATTAAATATCAAAATTATGGAACGGCCTTTGGCCGAGGTATTTTAATGAAGGCTCTGGCACTGACAGGTTTGAAAAGATTGGAAATTATCGACTGGCCTGCGCCGAAAATTGTGAACGATACGGATGTTTTACTTAAAATGGCCGTAGTCGGAGTTTGCGGCAGCGATATCCATTATTATGAAGATGGCAAAGTCGGTTCGCAGGTCGTAAAATATCCTTACCTCATCGGCCACGAATGTTCGGCGATAGTTGAGCAGGTTGGCAAAGGCGTGAAAAACGTAAAGCCCGGCGATAGAGTTGTTGTCGAGCCTGCGGTTTCCTGCCACAATTGCGATCAGTGCAAAATGGGCAGAGAAAACACATGCAGAAAAATAAAATTCCTCGGCACACCCGGCCAGGGCGACGGCTGCCTTTGCGAATATATGGTTATGCCCGAAGAAAGCTGCCTTGTTATAAATGACAGACTCACACTTATTCAGGCGGCACTTTGCGAACCTTTCACAATCGGTTTATATGCGGCAAAACAGGGACAAGGAACGCATAGTGAGAAAATCGCGATACTCGGCTCCGGCCCGATTGGCTTGAGTTGTATGACCGCTGCGAAATTTCTCGGCGTGAAAAAAGTTTATATGACAGACAAAATTAATTCCAGACTTGCTGTCGCAAAAGCGCACGGCGCGGATTGGACGGCAAATCCTGATGAGATTGATATTGTCAAAGAGATAACGAAGATTGAGCCGCTCGGAGTTGATGTGGTTTACGAATGCGCAGGTCAGCAGAGTACGATTGACCAGGCTCTTGAAATTTTGCGTCCAGGCGGGAAACTCGTGCTTGTCGGCATTCCGCGTCAAAGCACAATGTCGTTTTGTATTGATTATGCCCGCAGAAAAGAAATTACGATTGTTAATATCCGCCGGCAGAACAGAACAACGCACGAAACGATAGAACTGATTGCGGATAAAAAGGTGAATGTTGATTTTATGGTTACGCACAAATTTCCATTTAAGGATGCTGCACAGGCTTTTGAACTTGTCGCAGGTTATAAAGACGGCGTCATCAAAGCAATGATTGAATTTTAATATGAAAAAAGCAGCAATATTAAGCGTTGGTAACGAATTATTAAACGGCAGTACAGTTGATACAAACAGCAACTGGCTGCAAAAGCAACTACTCACAGTTTCGATTCCTGTCGTTTACACTTGTTCGATTGTCGATGATATTGACGAAATCAAAAACGCGATTGAATATGCATCAACAAAAGCCGACGTGATTTTAATCACCGGCGGCCTTGGCCCCACAGACGACGACCTCACGCGGCAGGCCATTGCAAAATACCTGAACGTCGAGCTTGAATATCATCCTGATATTTACGCGAAGATTGAAAATTTCTTCGTCTCAATCAAACGCCCGATGGTTGAGAAAAATAAAATTCAGGCGTATCTCCCTGCCGGCACAAGCGAAATCGAAAATAACCTCGGCACAGCTCCGGGCATTTTCTATCAGAATAATAAAATCCTAATCGCATCATTCCCCGGCGTGCCGTATGAAATGAAAGAGATGTTTGAAAAAATAGTTCAGCCGAAATTGCAGGAATTAAATCGTGGAAATATTTTAGTCGTAAAGAAAATAAAGTGCATCGGCGTAGGCGAATCTTCGCTTGCCGAAATGATAGGCGATATGATGGAGCGGGACAGAAATCCGCTGATTAACTGTACAGTTGACCACGGAGTTATCACTCTGCATATTATCTCGCAGGCAAAAGATGAAAAAACCGCGCAGGCTTCGGCGAACAAAGATATCGAAAAACTTCGCGGCATTCTCGGCGGATTTATTTACGCTTATGATGATTTGAGTTTGCCCGAAGCTGTTGGCCGAAAGCTTGCTGAAAAGAAAAAAACTCTGGCAATTGCCGAGTCCTGCACCGGCGGCCTGATAGCGAAATTACTTACCGATATTTCCGGCTCAAGCAAATATTTCACTTACGGCTGGGTTACATACAGCAACGAGGCGAAAATTTCACAACTCGGCGTTGATAAAAATCTGATAGACAAATTTGGAGCCGTCAGCAGCGAAGTTGCGGCACAAATGGCGATTGGCGCGAAGAAAAAATCCGGTGCCGATTATGCTATCGCGGTAACAGGAATCGCAGGTCCGGACGGCGGAACAACCGAAAAACCTGTGGGTTTAGTGTATGTTTCTGTCGCAGGGCCGAATGAAACAAAAACCGAGCGTTTCCTTTTTGGCGCAAGAAACAGAGATTTTATCAGACTACGAACTTCACAAGTCGCCCTTAATTTACTTAGATTAAACTTGTGTAATTGACCTGAAAGGCCGATAGTGGTATAATGTCCCGGGAAGGGGCGGAGTTAGATTGTATCATTATATTTAAGGCGTTATGAGTAAAAACCGGAGAAAATTAGGCGAAATTCTCTATAAAAGCGGACTGATAGGCAAAGAAGCCTTAATCAGCGCCATCAAAACGAGCCAGCAGAAACACAAGCGGCTCGGCGAAGAGCTTATAGAGCTGGGACTTACGACCGAAGAAGAAATCTGTAAAGCAATCGCCCATCAGTTTGGTCTCAATTACATCGACCTCGACAGATTCCACGTTTCCAAAGAGGCGATGCAGCTTATTCCTAATGAAGTCGTCCAAAAATTCAGCGTTTTGCCGATAGCCAAAGAAAACGGCAAACTTAAACTTATCATCAGCGACCCGCTCGACCTCGATATGCTCGATACTTTGCGTTTCAGGCTCAACAGCGAGCTGGAATGCAGTATCGCAAGTCCCACAAAGATTCGTGCTTTCATCGAACGAAGCATCGATAACGTTCGCAGCAGTATCGACGCCACGGCAGCGGAACTTGCCGCCGAGGGGCACTCGATTGAAGCGGAAATTCTCAAGGCTGAAGCTGCCGGCGAAGATGACGAAGGCCCGGTTATCAGGCTTGTAAACCTCATTATCGACGAAGCTGTTCGTATGAAGGCAAGTGATATTCACATCGAACCGATGACTGACCGCGTAAGGGTTCGTTATCGTGTTGACGGCGTTTGTTCCGAACGAGATACGATACCAAAGCATATGCAGGCCTCGCTTCTCGCGAGATTCAAGATTTTGTCCGGTATGGACATTTCAGAACGAAGACTGCCGCAGGATGGAAGAATTCAGCGTGAAATCGACGGAAAGAAGATTGACTTCCGTGTTTCGGCGCTGCCAGGCTATCACGGCGAAAGTACCGTGCTTCGTATTTTGTCGCCGGAATCGATTAATATCGGTATTCAGGCGCTCGGTTTGGGCGATGAAGATAATCAGAAATTTTTAAGAATCATCAAAAGGCCGAACGGCATTTTCCTTGTAACAGGCCCAACCGGTAGCGGTAAAAGTACAACGCTTTATTCAGCGTTGAAGGAACTCAACAAGCCTGACAAGAAAATTATTACTGCTGAAGACCCTGTCGAATATAACGTAGCCGGCATTAATCAGTGTCAGGTGAAAGAGGATATTGGACTTACTTTTGCAAAGATTTTGAGAGCTATGCTGCGTCAGGCGCCGAACGTGATTCTCGTCGGTGAAATTCGTGACGGCGAAGTTGCGGATATCGCCATTCAAGCCGCTCTTACAGGCCACTTGGTGTTTAGTACGCTGCACACAAACGACGCGTCGAGTGCGATTACGCGTCTTATCGATATGGGCGTAAAGCCGTTCCTTGTCTCAAGTTCCATTCAGGCTATTATGGCACAGCGTCTTGTTCGAAGGCTTTGCCCGAATTGCAAGATTATCGATGAGCATCCCGACCCGCACTATTTAAGACTGCTCAATATCGGGCCGGAAGATTTGAAAAAACATCAGATTTACAAAGGTGCCGGATGCAACAAGTGCCACGGCATGGGTTATAAAGGCCGACAGGGCATTTTTGAAATACTTGAAATGAACTCCCAATTGCGTGAGCTTGCTTTCGCAAGGGCGCCGGCTTCTGAAATAAGAAAAGCCGCCAAAGCGAGCGGTATGAGTACTCTGCTCGAAGACGGCAGACAAAAGATATTTAAAGGTATAACCACGCCTGAAGAAGTATCGAAACATTCACAGGCTGAAGGTTTGGTTTTGGATTAATTATACCGATTGGTATAATTGCTCGCGTGTCGTAAAGTTTGTACGACTTCGCGGCCCGCTTCGCTTTACCCGCGGAGCATCGTACGATAATTTTTTTAACATGTATTACAGGATTTATAAATGGCTACTGTACATATTGACAGGCTTCTCGAAGCATGTATTAAAATGGGCGGTTCAGACTTGCACATCACAGTCGGAAGACCGCCGGTATTAAGACTCCACGGCAGGCTTCGTTCGCTCGAAACAAAAGTTCTCGAACCTGAAGATACGACAGCACTTATGAAGAGTATCACTCCTGACAAAAACCAGCAGGAGTTCCAGGAAGTAGGAAGTACAGACTTCGGTTTTGCTTTTGGCGATAAAGCCCGTTTCAGAACCGCAGTTTTCCGTCAAAAAGGCAACGTCGCGATGGTTTTGCGTTTGATTCCGTCAGAGCTGATGAGCTTTGATAAAATCGGTTTGCCGAAGATTTGCGCGGCTCTGTGCAGAAGGCCCAGAGGTTTGTTCCTCGTTACCGGCCCGACCGGAAGCGGAAAAACCACAACGCTTGCCAGTATGATTAACTATATCAACGAAACGCTCGACCGGCACATCATTACAGTTGAGCATCCTATCGAATATTATCATCAGCACAAAAAATCGATTATCAATCAGCGTGAAGTCGGCATAGACGTGCCTTCATTTGCCGAATCTTTGAGAAGAGCTTTAAGACAGGACCCTGACGTTATCCTCGTCGGTGAATTGCGAGACCTTGAAACAATGGAAAACGCTATTCGTGCCGCGGAAACCGGACACTTGGTGTTCAGTACAGTTCACACCACCGGCTGCCAGGGTACTATCAACCGTATCGTCAACGTGTTCCCTGTTGACCAGCAGGAACAGATTCGTATTCAGTTGAGCACAAACTTGATTGCGGTTTTGAGTCAGGCGTTGTGTCCATTGAAAGTCGGCAAAGGCCGAGTCGCCGCTTATGAATTTATGGTGGTAACACCGGCTATTTCGAACCTTATTCGCGAAAACAAGACCTTTAGAATCGAGTCTGCGATTCAAACTGGTAAGGGACTTGGTATGCAGCTTCTCGATGACCATCTTTGGGAACTGTACGATTCGGACAAGATAAGTCTTGAAGAGATGGTTGAAAAGGCCAGACAGCCGAGTATGCTTCTCGAAAAAGCCGAGAAGAAACTGGGCGGCAGAACTGCCGAATTTATGAAAGAGCTGGAAGGAATCGGGCCTATTATTGGGGCGAAAGAGTAAATGCCGATTTTGAAAAAAATTTGCGGATGAACAGAATTTTGACCGTGATTTTTGAAAAAACAATGGCATTTCCGCTAAGTGTCAAGTCGGGATCGACAGAAAAGCGATAACTTTCCTCATCTAATTTTTCTGTTTATGAAAGTGTTTGTCAAAAAGATAGTTAGAATATGTCGACTTGTTGCATTTTACCCATATTGCCAGTTTAGTGATATGAAAAAACATAATTACTGGACTTTGTTGTTGTGTTTATTACAATAAACCAGTTGTCGTGTTCATAATTTTCTTGCTATAATAAAGTTACGAACGTATAGTTTAATTGTTAAGAAACAATATTAATTAACCCGTAAGGGTTAGTTGGAGGTCTCAAATGGCCAAAGACATTCCAATAGAACAGTTGCGTGGACGATCGTTAGGTCGCATCCTTGTTAAGATGGGCGTCCTGACAAGGGATAAAATTCATCAGTGCCTGGCCGTTCAAAAGAAAAAGGGCGGCGGTGTTCTCCTTGGTCAGGTTATGCTCGAACTTGCGATGGTCGACCAAAAGCAACTCAACAAAGCACTGGCTGCGCAGCGAGGTATGGAATTTATCGAGATGGGCGGTATGGATATCGATAAATCCGTCATCGAGTTGGTTCCCGCACAAATGGCTAATGCATATCGTGTTATTCCCCTTGAATACAGCAAAACCGACAATAGTATGCTGGTTGCGATTGACAGCCCAGACAATTTCAAGGCCACTGACGATTTAAGTACTCTGATGGGTTACAAGGTAAGGGCGAAAGTCGCCACTCCGACCGACCTTGATGAGATGCTCAAGAAATACTACTCCAAAGAAGATGAAAGCATTAACGACCTGATTGGTCAGCTTGAAGGCGATGATTTTCTTGGCGAGTTCGCCGGCAGAGACCACAGTATCGACCTTGACGAGTTGAAAGAGCTTGCCGAGTCGAACCCGGTTAAAAAACTGCTCAACCTTGTGCTGCTTCAGGCGATTAAGGACAAAGCATCAGACGTTCACTTCGAACCATTCGAAGCTGAATATAAAATGAGATACAGAATTGACGGTGTGCTGTATGAAATGATACCGCCGCCGAAACACATTGCCGTAGCGATTAGTTCGAGAATTAAGGTTATGGCGAACCTCGACATCGCGGAAAGAAGAATGCCGCAGGACGGAAGAATTCCGCTTACGGTTCAGGGTCATCAGGTTGACCTTCGTGTCGCTATTTTGCCGACGATGTTTGGCGAAAGCGTCGTGCTTCGTATTCTTGACCGTTCACAGCTCGATTTGAAGCTTGAGAATCTCGGTCTGTCTCCGCGTGATATGGAAACGATTCGTCTGCTGGTGCAAAAGCCGAACGGCATTTTGATTGTTACCGGCCCGACCGGCAGCGGAAAAACAACAACGCTTTATTCAGCTCTTAAAGAGCTTAATACAATTGACGCTAAACTGATTACTACCGAAGACCCCGTCGAGTATGACATCGACGGCATTATACAGGTTCAAATGAAGCCGGAAATCGGTCTGACGTTCGCGAGCTGTCTGCGTTCAATTTTGCGTCAGGACCCGGACGTGATAATGGTCGGTGAAATTCGTGACCTTGAAACCGCGCAGATTTCCGCGCAGGCATCGCTGACAGGCCACCTTGTATTCACCACGCTTCACACGAACGACGCCCCGAGTGCGATTGCCCGTCTTGTGGACCTTGGTCTTGAGCCGTTTTTGATTACAGCGACTCTCGAAGGCGTTATCGCACAAAGACTCGTCAGAAAAATCTGCGAGAATTGCAAAGAAGCGTACGAGCCGACCGAAGAGCAGCTTATGGAGCTTGATTTGAAGCCGGATATGATTCAGGGCAAGAAATTCTATTACGGCCGCGGCTGCGACCAGTGCAACAACACAGGTTACAGAGGTCGAATGGGACTTTATGAAATAATGATATTTGACGATGATATGCGCCAGCTTGTTATGAATAGCGCCTCGACGAACGTCCTGCGAAACGCCGCGAAGAAAACGGGTATGACTACGCTGCGTGAAAAAGGTCTCAAGGCAATATTCGACGGCATTACAACGATTGAAGAAGTTGTAAAAGAAACAGCAATGGAAGAACTATAACGAGTGAAGATTGAAAAATGAAGAATGAAGATTTAAGGAACGCCTTTGGCGTGATATTTATGAAAATCTTCAATCTACAATCTACAATCTTCAATATTCAATTTAAAGGTGATTTATGCCAGTATTTCAATATGAAGCTTTGGATGCCAATGGCGGCGAAATAAAAGGCCAGATTGAGGCGTTGAGCGGCGATGAAGCGTTGAGCAAGATTCGCAATATGGGCTATTTCCCCACAAAACCACCGAAGGCAAAAGGCGGCGTGCGGGAAAAATTAGCCGCTGCGGCAAAGCCCAAGTCTCGCAGAGGTTCCGGCGGTAAAGTTAAAGTTAAGATGCTTACGCAGTTTGCTCGCCAGCTTTCGACTTTACAGGATGCCGGTCTGCCGATTCTGCGTTCGCTTAGAATTCTCGAAGAGCAGCAAAAGGGCGGAACATTCAGGCGTGTTATCGGTTATGTCGCCGACGATATTGAAAGCGGCTCGACGTTATCCGAAGCGCTTGGCAAATTCCCAAAGGCTTTCAACAGATTATTCGTCAACATGGTGGCTGCCGGCGAAGTCGGCGGTGTGTTGGATGTCATTCTCGCAAGACTTGCCGATTTTATGGAAAAGGCGCAGAAGCTCAAAGCGAAAATCAAAGGCGCGATGGTTTACCCGCTCGTAGTTTTGGGCGCTGCGTTTGCTATCGTTATGGGTTTGATGATTGGCGTTATTCCGAAGTTCAGCCAGGTGCTTAAAGATATGACCGGCGGCGAACTGCCCGCGCTTACACAGTTTCTTATAAAGATCAGTAACTGGCTGGCGTTTCAATACGGCTGGGCGGTAATGCTTGCGGTTCCGTTTATTATGATGTTTACCCTGCGAATCATCAGAAAATTCGGCGCAGGCAGATACATCCTTGACGCCATCAATCTTAGACTGCCGGTCGTCGGCAAAATCGTTTACAAAACTACCGTCGCGAGATGGACAAGAACGCTTGGTACGCTAATCAGCGCCGGCGTTCCGATTCTTGAGGCGATTAATATTACAGCCGATACATCAGGCAACGAAGTTTATGCGGCTATGCTTCACAAAGTACACAACGGTATTCGGCAGGGCGACACGTTCGCCAATCCGCTGCGTCAGTCGAAAACGGCTGACGGCCTGGTCGTCAATATGATTGATGTCGGCGAAGAGACGGGCGATATGGACAAAATGCTTTTGAAAATCGCAAACAACTTCGACGAAGATGTTGATGTGCTGGTCGGTTCGCTTATGAGTTTGCTCGAACCGATTATGATTCTCGTACTCGGAGGCGTTGTCGGTACTATCGTGCTGGCGATATTCCTGCCGATGGTCAAAATTATTACATCGCTGATGTAACGAAAATTAAAAATCAAAAATTAAATATCAAAATTGTGGAAGTTTAAAATTAAATATCTCTGTGAGCTCTGTGTTCTCTGTGGCTATTAAAAAAGAGAACTCTGGGGCTAAAAAACGTTAACAGTAATAATATTATTAATAGGAAAGGCAACTAAAATGGAAACGAAAAGAAAATCAGGTTTTACAATCGTAGAATTGCTGACCGTTATGGCAATCATAGCTATTCTAATGGGCTTACTTCTGCCCGCGATGCAGGCGGTAAGAAAACTGGCTAAAGATGTAAGCCAAAAAGCGCAGTTCAAAACTATCGAAGCCGCTCTCGAAGCTTATGCCGGCGAAAACGGTACGTATCCGGAATCGTCAGTATCTCCTACAATTGTTACAAAGGCGACTGTTGGTGCTCACAAGCTTGCTGAAGCTTTAGTCGGAAGAGACATGCAGGGCTTTGACCCGAAATCAAGCTGGGATGCGGACACCGATAGACTTGGTACGGCTAACACTGAAATTTATGCAAACAGAGAGGCTCCGCAGAGTTCTGAACAGGTTGAAGTTGATGCGTCTTTGAAGAGAAGACAGGAAGTGTATCTTAAGATACAGGATGTTGAAGCATATCAGGTTAATCAATTATTCAATAATTGCGGTGTTGTTTATCCCGGCAGCCTTGATAGTATCGGTACAGTAAGTTCAACTTATTATTCGGCACCGGTATTAACAGATACCTATCGTGCTAAGAAAGTTACTTTGCCGAATGGTACAAATTTACTGGCAGGTACGCCGATTCTTTATTATAAAGCTGACACCAGGCCTGATTCAGCTATCATAGCCGCAAATGGCCAAGAAACGGCATTTCCTGATACGCAGAAGGCCACCAATCGTGGAACTGACGATCTTGCTCTGACGCCTTCAATTGATGCCATTGCAGATTATATATATGATGTCAATGATAACGATGATCTTGTTAAGTTGTATCAAATGATGAAACCGACAGCTGCAAACGTACACTATTTTGATTCACAACATGAAGAGCAAGTTATTGTTAGAGGAACATCGCAGACAGTTAATGGTTTGTGGTTATTCTATGATACTATCACAAATGAAAAAATGGCACAGCCGACTCCGTATAATCGCAACAGCTACATCCTGATTTCAGCAGGTTATGATGGCATTTACGGTACAAAGGATGACATCTATAACTTTGAAAAATAAATAACGGTTAGTAATGCCGCAAAGGCACAAAGATGCGAAATGATTTAAGATTGAAAAATGAAGAATGAAGATTTAAGGAACGCCTTCGGCGTGATATTTATGAAAATCTTCAATCTACAAGCTTCAATATTCAATTTCTTTGTGTCTTTGCGGCTGAAAATAAGGGTGCAAAAATGATGACCGAGAAAAAATATTGCCGTAAAAATGGTTTCACGCTCGTTGAGATTCTGACTGTTGTTTTCATAATCGCGATTCTACTTGGCGTTCTTATGCCGGCTATGAATATGGTTAGAAAAACCGCAAAGGACGTTCAGGAAAAAGCGCAGATGGCAAGTATTGACATCGGCTTGAATCTTTATAAAAACGAAAGCTGCTTCGGCGATTACCCGCAGTCTCGCGGTTATAACGAAACCGGTGCTGCGAAGTATTGCGGCGCACAAACGCTTTCTGAAGCGATGTTCGGTCAGGATTTACTCGGCGTTGACCCGAATACAAGTTATGCAGTTGGTACAGGCACGCCTCCTTATGCTCCTGAATATGATTTCGGCAATCCCGCATATAACCTTGATAACAGAAAAGGCCCTTATCTCGACAGAACACATATCAGTGTTATGACTGCGCAAAATATTTATGATTCGAGTGCGTCAGCTATTGAGCCTGATTTATTTTTGATTTGTGATGTATATGCACGGGCGAAAAAATATGTAACACTGCCGAATGGAAACTCAAAGAAGGTGGCCATATCTACGCCGATTT
This sequence comes from Planctomycetaceae bacterium, assembly GCA_021371795.1. NCBI lineage: Bacteria > Pseudomonadati > Planctomycetota > Planctomycetia > Planctomycetales > Planctomycetaceae > Planctomycetaceae bacterium. Next base: position 156,641 of record JAJFVK010000008.1, read on the forward strand.
TATATTACAAAGCAAACATTTCAAAAACTAACAATAATGATTTAACAGATACTGGTACTGACAACAATATTTATGACAGTCAGGACAATGAAAAATTAATAGGATTGAAATCTCTGGGTGTGGAAAAAACCAAACTTAAGCATCATTTTGACCAAACTTATACAGAAGAACGGCAAGAAGGTGCAACAGTAGTAACATTAAATGGCAGGCAAATTTTCTATGAATTCATCTCTGACCCTATGACTTCAACAACAACGCCATTAATAAACCGTCCCGTAAGACCGGATAGTTTTCTTTTGATATCGGCCGGCAGCGATGGCCTGTACGGCACGTCCGACGATATCTGTAATTTCGAGCCTAACATTGAGTGAGTACTGATTTAAGATTGAAGATTGTAGATTGAAGATTTGTGGAAACGCCTTTGGCGAATCTTTTTTATTCTTCATTATTCAATCTTCATTCTTAAATCCTTCAAAAGTGTGATTTATGTTAAAAACAAAACAGTCTGGTATGACGTTAATCGAGATAATGGTCTCGGTGCTGATAGTCGCTATTCTCGCGGCCGGTCTGTTTTCCGTCAGCGGCTACATCGATACGCAGATGAAGATTAAAAGTACCGAATCGACGATTCATCTTCTCGTTGCCGCTGTTGAACAGTATCATGATTTTTACAAGGCATTCCCGGATGTAAATTCGACATCTTACGTGGGTGAATACCCAAATGGTAAATATGATAAGGATGCAAATGGTGTCAAAGATGCGAATTATATTGAAAAACTGTACTATAAATTAACGCTTGCTCCTGACGCCAAAAAGATTCTCGACCAGATAAACAGAAAGTATGTTAAGGATTCTGATAAAGATTCCGGAGGCAAACCCGCACCGGATAAAAATCCTGAAATCGTTGACGCATGGGGTAGAAGTTTAAGATATATATATGAAAAGAAAATAAATGCCAATTTTCCGGAAATTATTTCCGCCGGTCCGGATAAAGATTTTGGCGATGGTGATGCCAAAAAAGCAGAAGACAATATCAGCAGTAAAAAACTTTAAAATAGTGAAGCGTATCTTGTGAAGAGTATCTCGAATTTGCTTCACGCTTCACGAAATACGAGATACAAATAAATAGTGTTTATTCGTGTTAATTCGTGGTTAATAAAAGAAAACATAACGCTTTTTCTCTTGTGGAGCTTCTGGTAGTTCTGGGGATTATCGCTGCGCTGGCTGCGATTGCTATCCCTGCGATAAAGGCGATGCAGAAGTCTTATGATTCCACAGGCGCCGATGGTATGATTAGCACTGCTCTTTCGACCGCAAGAACGATTGCCATCAGCAAGCAGAAATACGTCGGTGTCAGATTTCAGAAAGCTTATGATGTGAACAACGTGATTGATGCAGACCAATATATGATTTTTATTATCAATGATGAGGATATGGGAACTCTTACTGACGCATTTCGAGCGGTTGAAGGTTATAAACCGATGAAACTGCCGGCAAATAGCGGTATAATGGATTTGAAAGTTGGAAATACCGGTGTTGATATAAAGGCAGATGGGATGATAAATACTAACGATGCGTTGACGGACACAACGACCTTTTCGATAGTTTTTTCGCCTGCCGGAAAAGTTGCCGTGCACGATGTCCAAACTCGCAATAAAGATGGCGAAACTGATACAAGCGATTCAAGTAAAGATGAAATTTTCAATACTAAAAATAATGCCGAGGCTGGTAAAGCTTTATTTATGCAGGATTATACGGCAAGAATCGATGGTCTTGGCAAAGAACAAAGCCGAAAAACTTTTATTATATATGATCGTGAAAAATTCAAAAAGATTGATGCTGATAAACGGTATGAGGATTATTTAAAAAATTTAAGCTTAAAGCCTTGTACTCTTAATCCTTATACCGGAGCGATAGTCCGAAATTGAAGATTGAATAATGAAGATTGAAATTTTAAAAATTCTGAACCATCCTCAAATCTTCATTCTTCTATCTTCCTTCTTCAATTTATTATATGGCTGTATTTTAAAATGAAATCAAAACTGAAAAATAACGGATTTTCATTAACCGAAGTCTTGATGGCAGCGGGGATTTTGTCTGTCGGCATAATGCTTGTCGCCACGATGTTTCCGGTCGCGATTTATCTTACGACTGTCGCTTCTGAAAAGACGATGGCCTCGATTGTCGCCGATGAAGCCTTCGCCAAGATGCGGCTCTACGGCATCGAGGATATGAATCAAACAAAGATAGATGATCTAACGAAGACATTCGGCTCGTACTGGAAAGATATGAACGATGTAATCGATTTCGATGAATACATGTATCCGTCTTCCGAGGGTAATTGGCAGTATTGTTGGGTTCCGTTATACAAAAAACTAAACTCCGACCCCTGCGATATGCAGTATTTGGTCAAACTGTACATTGCCCGCAGAACAAATCCGAACCAGACATTCTTCAGGGATGGTACGCTTACGAGCACTTCTCAAAGGCCGACTCCTATACGTATTGGTGTTGGCTATATTTACCCAAACAAGTTGAAGATACAATGGGACAATGGGGGTATTGAAAAATGTATTAATCCTCCGCCTTCGACGGCGATTGTTGACGATGCTTCGGGAAGAATATTCCGCGTTGTCAGCAGGGATGCGAAAGATGCAAATACTGTTATACTCGACAGAAGTTGGGACAGCGATATAGGCGTTCCTAATAATGTTTGGGTTTTGCCTGCCGCTGTGATCAACAAGGAACCGTCCGGAAAAAATCCAGACATTGAAATTTACCAGAGAATCATAGACTTCAGGAAAAAATAAAGTGAAGCGTATTTCGTGAAGCGTGAAGCGAATTCGAGATACTCTTCACGAGATACAAGTAAATAGAAATAATTAGTGTTTATTCGTGTTAATTAGTGGTTAATTAAATGAAAAAAGGATTTACATTAACAGAACTGCTTGTTGCGGTTGGTTTGCTCGTGGCTGTGCTTGCCGCTTCGACGATGATTTTTCATTACGCGATTGAAGCGCAGCGAACCGCTATGGCGACCGCCGAGATTATGCGAACGCTCCGCGCCGTTACTGACCAGCTCAACATCAACCTCGCCGGCCTGCGGAAAGACGGCTATCTTATTTTGTACTCCAATACAATACCTTCCGACGGGAATCACTGCGACGCTCTGTATTTCTTCAGCGATGGCGATTTCCAATCGACAGCGGATGACAAAGTGCGTTCTAACATTGCCCGTATTTACTTCGGCGGCGCGAAAAATGATGTGAATAATCTCCTGCTCGATATGAAGCTTTTAGTGCCGAGTAAATTGATGGATGCTAATGATTGGTCGAGTAAAAGCTTTGTAGAATGTCAGCAAAATATTTCTACTTTTGAAGACCCAAACGACAAACTAAATTACTCTGGCAGCAGACCGGAATTTGACGCTAATCATCCGGACAATCTTTTAGCACAGGGTGTCAGCAATCTAAAAATTACCTGGACGTATGACAGTAGTAAATGGCATACCGCCTCTGGCGTACGAAAAATAGAATGGTACGGACTGCTTCCTAATTATGGCGATTCTTCTTTTGAGTCAGCCGGATACAGAGCCGTATGGACGCCGTCGAATCCGGATAAATGGCCGGCCGCGTTACGCTTTGAATTTACGATTTCTGATTCGAGAAAAATCATAAAAGATGGCAAAAGATTTGAGCATATAGTTTATATTGGACAATAGGGTATAGGGGACAGGGAATAGGGTATAGTTATGGAAAAAAATAAAAAACAGGGTTCGGCTCTTATCATGACAATCGTGCTGACGGTTTTGCTCGCGTCTGTCGCGGTTATGTTCGTTGCCATTGCAAGAATGGACAAAGCCTCGACAAGCAATATCTTCGACAGCAAAATGCTCGACACCGCCGCGCAGTCGGTTATCGAAATAATCAATAAGGAACTTGTTTACGATACCCCCGGCGTTGCCAAGCAGAATCCTCATATTTATGAGGCAAATTCTCCGCAGTATTTCGATTACAAAGATTATCCAGACCCCTGCGACGCGTGGCTGGCAAGCAGCGAACCGTATTGCGATTCCAATGATTTGTCAGACAAGAACGCGTACAAATGGCGGCAAATCAGCGATGTTACCGGCTATTTGGCTCGCCATAATTTCCAGACGAGAAACATAAATGTTAAACCTGTCGGCTTGAGCACACTGGATGTAGTCAAAGAATACCCCATTTTCGGAATGGACCCCAACGGCCATTTTCTCAAAGATGATTCTCCAACAAACATAGCAGTAAATGGCGTTTCTGCCGATGCTGATGGCGATGGCATTGCCGATGCGAAATGGTTTGAGATTTCAAATCTTCGCACTCCGACCGGCAGAGTCTTCGCCGCCGTGAGAATCATAGACAATGGCGCAATGGCAAATGTCAACACCGCATACAAATTAGACCCAAATGTTACCGACGCAAACAAAATCGATGGCTCATCGCAGATGCACATTAATCTCGCTGGCCTGCTGAAAAGCGGTGATGATATTGATGTTATGCACACAGCACGTTGCGGCAGCCGCCCAACAAATAATGACACGGATTTCCAAAACGATGTTGTCTGCGATTTTAATAATTTACCGCTAAGCGGATATTTGCCTTTCGATTCATCAGACGAACTCGAACTTCGCTATCGTTTCTGTATCAACAGCAAATTTAAAAGCAGATTTGAAGTTGAATGTAACCAAACAACTAATGCCGCGATTGACAAGGGCAAACTGTATAACGCATCCAGCGAATTGGGGCTTGAGGATTGGACAATAAGAGTTACAGATTATATGGACCCCAACGCCGACCGCAGACATTTGCTCACGACGTATAATTGCGACAGGCTCATCGACCCCAACGGCAATAAAATGCTGAACATCAACGAAGCGAGTGCGATGTCGCTTTATAAATTATTCAAAACCTGTATGGATTCCAATTATGCCGGCCAGATTGCCGTGGACATTATTGATTCCCGCGATGCCGATTCAGACGTCAACGTTCTTACCGTCAATGGGCACACTTTCTACGGCTTCGAAAAGCCCTGTATTTACATCTCCGAAATTGCATACAAACAGGTTAAAAAAGCACCTCTGCCGCCTACATATCCCAAGGTGTATCAATCTTACGCTATTGAGCTTTACAGGCCTTATGGCACTGATATGAACGATACTTGGTATATATATGTTGAAGGTGAACCAAATGGCATTGAAATAAAATGGCTGGGTTCGAGTGAATATCACGCTATAAGAATGAACAACTCATCTGCTGATATTAGTTATGACTCTGGCACTTCTTTGCAGAATATTAAGTACGACCCGCCGTTCTTTTCAAATAACAAGAAAATCTTCCTTATGCGTGAAATAAAAGGCAAGAGGTTGCTTGTTGATTTTAAAAAGGTTCCCGTCGGTTTTATACCTGATTCTAATAATACCAGTAATCTTACCACATCTCTTGAACGAGACATTACAAAGTCAAAATGTATCAGGCGTATATGGCAAACCACTTTGGATAACGATGACAAACATACTCTCGGCAAGGCGAATGAATTTTTCAGCACCGACCCAAACAGCGTTCAGGCGTATCCTGCCGATAAACCTTTTACCAGTGTCGGCGAAATCGGAATGATTTTGCGGGAAGCTCCTTATTCTGTTTTTGATGTGAATAATCCGACTATACCGACCGGCATACTTGGGCTTAATACTACTCCTGTCAATTTGATTAAAGATTGGGCAGTTAAGGTTGATATTGCCGATGCGAATTTGTCTCCGATATTCAATTACCTTACAGCCGTTGACACTCGCCGAACGAATGAAACTCGCGTAAAGGGAAGAATAAACATTAACACCGCGCCGTTCAGCGTAATCGCGCAACTGCCGTGGGTTTCGCAAAGACCCGGCAGTTCCGCTGATGTAAATCTTGCGCAAGCAATCGTTGCATATAGAGACAGCAAAGACGTGAATGGTTTTAAGAATATTGGCCAACTGATGCAAGTTCCCGGCATAACTCATTATGCATCAGATACCAACGATTTGAAAGGTTTCCCAGACCTGACAACCGACAGCCCGACGACTGGCGACGGTGCGGAAAATGATTACGAAGAGCGTGATGTGATTTTCGCGCGAATCAGCAACCTCGCGACCGTCCGCAGCGATATTTTCACTGCGTATATTTTGGTTCGCGTCGGAACTGACGGCCCGCAAAAGAGATACATCGCGATTTTGGATAGAAGCGAGGTTAAGAAACCGACCGACAAGGTAAAAATCCGCGCATTCCAATACGTTCCCGACGCAAGATAAGTTAAAAATGTAGGGGCGAACCTGTGTGTTCGCCCTTTTTCATTCTCGCAACAGCGTAATCCACGATGAAAAATGAGGTTTTTGCGAGGATTTCAACGGTTTTACGCCTGAAATTTTTAACAAATTGACGATTTATACCAACGGCATTAAAAAATTACGTTCGTACTTCGCGGCTTAGCGAAGCTGGCGTAATGACTTATGAACCGTTCAACGCGATATTAAAAAATACCTGTGGTATTATTTACTTGCAATTTGTAGTTTAGTGTGTATAAATAGTCGCATAACTCTTTGTGATGTTAATAAAGTACAGCAATTTCAGGAAGTATTATTTCACCTCTTAATAGTAATTTCCCTAAAAGTTAACAAGAGGTAAGTTGTTTTTAGTAAATGAGTTAAGGAGTACAAAAGTGAGTACAGGTAAAGTAAAATGGTTCAATTTAAGTAAAGGTTATGGTTTTATCACTCCTGATGGCGGCGGCGACGATTTGTTCGTTCACCATTCAGAAATTAAGACCCAGGGTCGCGCTAATCTTAGCGAAGGCCAGTCTGTCACATTTGAAGTCGGCGAGGGCAAAAAAGGCCCATGTGCTACAAATGTAGTACCTGCTTAATGTTACGACTCATTATGACAAATGAAAGGCTCTGATTTTTCAGAGCCTTTTTTATTTATACCCATCTTTTATCACAAATCCACCGCCTTACCAATTTACTAAAAAACCAAGTGTCGAAAAGAGTAAATTACTGTCCCGCAGGGGGATCTCCATTAAAATTACTGCAAGTTTTTTGTAATTTCGCGCAACTAAATTTACACTCGCTGTAAATTCGCGCAAGAAACACTACTTTTCATCACTGTTGACGCTGATTCCGCTGATTTTTTTATGACTTTTTTTAAATTCCCGCAATTTTTTTGGATTTTGAAGATGTTTTGGAAAAATTCGCGCAATTTTCGGAGGGGGGTGTTTTGAAAACTTGCGCCGAACTTGCCCTTTTTTTAACCACGAATTTTCACGAAACGACACAAATTTTTAGACGCGGATCCGCCGTCGTTAAAACTTTTGCGGACAAGTTTCAAGGATTTATTGATTTAAAATAGATAGTTGATAAAATTGGAGACGGTTTTTTTTGTTTACCACGAAGGCATGAAGATTTTTAAAGAATTTGATATATTAAAAGTTTTTGATAGTATAAATAAGTAAGTTTTGATAAATGGAAAAAGAAGAATGGAATCTCATATTATACAATTAACACCTGCTGCCCAAAAATACGGTAATTTAAATATAAGTTGCTGCGGCAAAGGGTTTTTCCCGCCCGATATTTTTGGATGCTCATCCCGAAAAGGTGGCAAAGGTGTGCCGATTACCATTAAAGTTCAGGGACTATCAAAACCTATAGAGACGGATATTCCCACTACTACGAAAGGCAAGCCCCGCTGGTTATTTAGAGAAAGAGCTTGGGTAAAGAATTTTATAAAGTTAAATCAACTCAAGAACAATAATCATATAATGATTAAACGTCTTAATTATAGAACTTATCAGATTATGTCAAATAACAATCTTGCTAAACAGTCTTTACCCGAAAATATCACTTTAAAAGAATTACCAATAAAAATTAAACCAATAACCTTGAATGACCTCATTGGGATAAAAGAAGCAAGTGAATGGGCAACCCAATATCTCGGTAAAAAAGTAACCACATCGAACATTTCTTATTTGATTCAATACGGATGCATAAAAAAAATAGGTGATAATGGTTCTACGCAAATTTCAAAACAAGAATTACTTGATTATTATAAATCTTACAATGGTCAAAGATTAATTTCCTGGAAGAATAAATTAGGTGATGATTTAAATTGGGCATTATCATTTGACCAATATAAAGAAGCGGAGACGACAAAACATGTTCATCGTCTGCATCCTTACAAGGGAAAGTTTATTCCTCAACTTGTGGAGTACTTTTTAGACAACCATACTGATAAATTCAAAAAACATACCTATTTTAAAAAAGGCGATATTGTTCTCGATCCTTTTTCCGGCAGCGGCACCACAATGGTTCAGGCTTGTGAACTTGGAATGCACGCCATCGGCATTGACGTTTCAGCTTTTAATGCTCTTATAGGAAATTGTAAAGTAATAAAGTATGACTTGCCAAATATTAAAAAGGAATTAAGCCGAATAACAGCATTGCTTGAAAAATATCTTGAAAATTCACATACAGTTGACTTTGAAAAAAAGTTGCTGGGGAAAATTTACGAATTTAACGAAAAATATTTCCCTGTTCCTGACTATAAATATAAAGTCAAACGAGGTGAAATTGACGAAAATAAGTACGGTGCGGAAAGGGAAAAAGAATTTTTGCCGATATATAATGATTTGGTTAAACAATACGGTATAACATTACTTCAGGACAAATCTGGCAGTTTTCTCGATAAATGGTATTCTCAACATATCAAAAGTGAAATCCAATTTGTTTTTGGTGAAATCAAGAAAATTAAAAATATTGAGACGAAAAAAATAATTTCAATCATATTGAGCCGAACCATTCGTTCCTGTAGAGCCACAACGCACGCGGATTTGGCGACATTAAAAGAACCTGTAAATACCACTTATTATTGTGCAAAGCACGGCAAAATTTGCAAGCCGCTATTTTCAATTTTAAAAAGGTGGCAAACATATACAAAGGATACGGTTAATCGACTTGAACAGTTTGACAAATTAAGAACACAGACATTTCAAGCATGTCTTGCGGGTGATAGCAGAACGATAGATATTTTCAGTACACTTGAAAAGAAAACTCCTGAATTTGCAAAGTTGGTGAGAAAACAAAAGATTAAGGGCATTTTTTCGAGTCCACCTTATGTTGGTCTGATTGATTATCATGAACAGCATGCTTATGCGTATGACTTGTTTGGTTTCAGCAGAAAAGACAACCTTGAAATCGGGCCTATGAGTAAAGGGCAAGGCAGAGAAGCTAAAGAAAGTTATATACAAGGTATTGCCGACGTCTTGAACAACTGTAAAAAATTTATGGTTGAAGATTTCGACGTTTTTCTTGTCGCAAATGATAAATACAATATGTATCCGACCATCGCAGAAAAGGCCGGAATGAAAATTGTGCATCAGTATAAACGGCCAGTTCTTAACCGCACCGAAAAAGATAAAGGTGCATATTCGGAAATAATTTTCCATTTTAAAAGGCAAGATTTGTGAAATGAAACTATTACTTAAAAAGTTGAGCATATCCATAGAACATCTAAAGTGCCTTGATGAAGTTTTTCTTAAGCATAATGAAGAATACAAGAGAATTAATTCTATATTAAATTCTGTCGAGTTTAAACCTATCTATGAAGAAATTTCAAGAGAACTCTATGCAGGTGGAAAAACGGCTGCACAAAGCCAAATCAGATTAAATCGGCAAATGATATTGGGTGATGTAATTGAGTATATTTTTTCAGGGAGAGCCTATTATTACGCAGCTAAGTCAGATCAAAACTTAAAAAAATTTTACAAACTGATTTTGTATTCAGTGAACCAAATGTTGCTTTATGATACTATAACAGTAAATCCTAAGCTGAGGAAATATTACATTCAAAGATTAGAAAGAAAAATCAATAATAAAGTTCTTTTTGAAAAAGAAGGTGATAAAGCTTTAGCAAAAACAATAAAAGATAGTAATATTAAAATTTGGCAAAAAGGTTGGACAACCGCAATAGATGATTTTATAGATTCAATCTTACCTAAGACATTAGGTGCTCCTAAAGAATTAATTGTTTTTGCTGAATTCATTCGTTTGCAGATTGGTATCATTATCCCTTTACTGTTAATACAAAGAATATTTGGCAATAAAAATCCGATAGCCCCTCCGGATTTTCTTATTCTTAAAGGCAACAAGGAAATTTATGGTATTGAAGTTGGATACAAAAAAGAACTCCAAAGTCGTGAGTTTTCAATAAGAACTTCCATTCCAACATTTGCGGTTGACTTAAAAAATAATATGCATAATAGATGCCCTAAATGTGGCGAGAATATTTTATATTGTGATATCGTAATTGAAAATTTTTCTAATGGAACTCTCGATAATATACTTGCTTCTCGAAATGATAAGAGTCGTGTTTATTGCAATGAGTGTACAAGGTTTAATAACGGAAAATGCAAATACTCAAATTATTATGGCTGGGTAGAAGGAAAAAATTTTAATCAACAACCTCTTGAAGCAAAAGCTGGCAGACATTATCATACATGTTGCGTAAAGGATGATCATTATATGTATAGAAGAACTCCAAGAAAAATTTTTGAAAATCATTTAAAAGATTTTTTTGCACAAATTCCTGAAATAGATGGTATTGAAAATTTGAAAGATAGATAATGGCATTAACTTCAGAACAAAATGCAGGCATTGAAAATATACTTAAGAATAGTTTAAGGCATAAATTTCAAAATTATACTCCAGAACCAGCATTAATGCCATTTCATACGCGGTTGCTTGGCAAAGACCGTATGGCTTTGTTTTCTTTTATTCAATCTCTCAACACGAATTTTGGGACAAGTATTTTTGAACCGGTTGCTTTAGCATTAGCTTCTTCTAGTTTCGCAAGTGCAGCATCACAGCAAAAGGCCGGAACACAAATTTCTTCCGAAGCACACAGAGTTATACAAAATATAATGGACAATCTATTAACTGCTGATACTACGCCGAACAAACCACAGGAAATAGAGGCTATCCGATCTGTTTGTCAACAAGGTGAGATGAAAAATGTTAAACTTACAAAAATTGACATCAAACTTGTTGCGCACAACGGAACTATTTATTTGTTTGATCTTAAAACCGCAAAACCTAATGCAGGTGGTTTTAAAGAATTCAAGAGGACTCTTTTGGAGTGGATTGCAGCTATACTCGCAGTTGACTCAACGGCAGATGTGCAATCACTTATAGCCATTCCATACAATCCTTATGATCCTCAACCTTACAATCGTTGGACAATGCGAGGAATGCTTGACTTGCCCAATGAATTAAAAGTTGCAAATGAGTTTTGGGATTTTATTGGCGGTGAAGGTGCTTATCAAGATTTGCTAAATATTTTTGAACAAATAGGAATTGAATTGCGACCTGAAATTGATGCCTATTTCAGCCGCTATAATAGGGCATAAATATTTATGTTTAAATTTCCGGGGACACCTTACTAATTTTTTTCCATAAAATTATGACCAGTCATTTTTAAGCGCGGATTTAACGTATTTATTGATTTAAAAAGGATGGATGTGCTGTTTTCCCAGGGCTTTGCCCTGGGCTAATATGTTATACCCTTTCAGGGTTGTAAGAAAAAGTAATTTAAGTGATAACTACCGGCGTTCCACATTCTGTCTACTGTGTTCTGTGTTCTATTTTCAAAATGCATGTCGGAGCCATTTGGGCGGAGATCCCCGAGTTTTTAGGAATTTTATTTTACAATCCCCCATGCGGGGACCTTGAAAATAAAAATCAGAGGGGATAGCATTTTTAAAAGCTGTGTAGCATTTTTAAAATGTTAGTAGCATTTTAATTTTTTTTCGCACCTTGCGAACTCACTTTCGCGCAATGGCCTGAAATCCGCAATATTTCCTTCCCTAATAGTATGGCCGTGCACAAATTTACGAAAAAAATGGAAACAAATGACGTTTTCTGGTCGTGGATTAAGAAAACAAAAAATTTTGCGCAATTTTTCCCTTGCGCAAAATGACGAATTTGCGCAGGCGTAATTCTGAAAAATCGTCATCGGCGAGCCGGCCGCGCGTGTAAGTTATTTTGACTTGAATAAAAGCGATATACCAATTACACTATTAAGTTCAATAAATCTCTTTTAAGTATTATTGGAGTCATAATGAATTTAGGACGTATATGGAAATATGTTTTGCCGCAATGGCCGAGGGTTATCATTCTGATAATCTCGATAACTATGGTAAGTTCGCTGTTTGCGCTTAGCTTTTTGACCATTATACCTATATTAAAGGTAATGATGAGTCCGGAGGGCTTACACGGATGGATTGACCGCAGCAGTTGCGAATGGCGGTATGGTACGACTTTTTATATGCCGGATATTACGCATGGGCAGGAATCAATATATGGGCTGCGGGTTCAAAAATTAGCGAAAAAAAGCCTTGCGGAAAAAGCGGGGTTGCGGCCGGATGATATTATCGTCTCGATAGAAGATTTCAATTCTACGGCCGAGGCTAATCAGCCGGCAGAAGCGAAACAGCCATATATGAAAATTCTTGAAAAACTGGCGACGATGACCGGCAACGATTCAATATGTTTGAATATTCAGAGATTAATCAACGGCGAATTGTCTGCTTGTCAGATTGCGATGGCAAAACCAAACGCCCAGATGTATGACAAGGCCGGGTTTATTGACAGGATTAGCTGGGCGGGCAAGTGGTTTGCGTCGGAGCAGTCAGAGAGAATCGCGGCTCTTTTGCCAAGGGATAACAGTAACAACGCAAAGAAAGAGGCGGGGAAAATAATCATATATGGAATGCTTATTGTTACGCTGTTCAGGTGCTTTTTCACATTCATTCAGAAATATTATGGCGCGAAAGTAATGCAGGTTGCGACGGCTAATCTTCGCGAAGAAATGTTTACGCACTCAATGCATATGAATGTGGGGCATTTTACTTCTTACGGCACGAGCGATTCTATCAGCAGAATGATCGGCGATGTCGGCGGTATCGGCAAAGGCATTAAAGTTTTCCTCGGCAAAGATATTCAGGAGCCGATGAAGGCGTTTTTTATGCTTATCGTGGCGTTTATGCTGAATTGGAAGCTGACGCTGATATTTATTACGGCGGCGCCTGCGGTGATGTTTATTTTTTCGACGTTTGGCAGGAAGGTTCGCAAATATGCACGGCGGTCTTTGCAGGGCACGGCTTCGCTGCTGGGCAAATTGCAGGAATCCATCTCGTCGTTAAAAGTTGTGAAGGTGTATAACCGTCAGCAATATGAAACCGATAAATATACCGTGTTGAGCAGAAAACAACTCAAGCAGACACTTCGTCTGGCGAAGGTTGATTCGGCGACTCGGCCGCTGCTGGATTTTCTCGGAATGATAGTCGGTGCGGTGGCGCTGTATATCGGAATCGTATGGGTAACCAATAACGATTTGGATCCTACATCGTTTTTTATGATATTAATCGCGCTGGGCGTGGCGGCGGAGTCCGTTCGCAAGACGAGCGATATTTGGAACCAGATTCAGGACTGCAACGCCGCGGCTGACAGAGTGTTTCAACTTTTAGATACGCCGGCGGAATCGGAAAAGACAAACGCGGTTACTCTTGGACAAATAAAGAAACAAATCGACTTTAAAAATATCGTGTTCACCTATCCGGGCTACAGCGAGCCGGTGCTGCGTGATTTCAGTTTGACTGTGCAGGCGGGACATAACATCGCGGTTGTAGGACCGAACGGGTCTGGGAAAACGACACTGGTTAATCTGCTGCCGAGATTTTATAATCCTGACAGCGGCGCGATTTTGATGGACGGCGTTGATATTAAGGATTGCAGTCTCAAAAGCCTCCGTGATCAAATCGCGATGGTGACGCAGAATGTTGTAACGTTCAACGATACGGTTGCGGCAAATATCAGGTATGGTAATCTCAACGCGACGATGGATGAAGTTATTACCGCGGCCAAACGCGCTTATGTGCACGAATTTATTGAGCCGCTGCCAGACGGTTATAATACGATTATAGGCGAAAATGGTTCTGGGTTCAGCGGCGGTCAGCTTCAGCGAATCGCAATTGCGCGTGCGATAGTTAAAAACCCGTCAATACTTATTTTCGACGAGGCGATGAGCCAGGTTGACGCCGACAGCGAAGCGAAAATACAGAAAGCACTGGAAGAAATAATGCGAGGCAGAACGAGCTTCGTTATCGCGCATCGTTTCAGTACCGTTGTGTCGGCAGACAAAATCGTGGTTATGAATCACGGCAGAATCGCGGCACAGGGAACTCATGCGGAACTTGTCAAGACAAGCGGTTTGTACAAGAGTCTTTATGAGACGCAATTAATGGGAAAATAATTTTTTCGGGTATCGCAAATGCCCAACGTCAGCGTTTGTATTCCAACATATAACAGAGAGAAATTACTCAAACAAACTCTCGACAGCGTTTTTGCGCAGACATACAAAGATTTCGAGGTTGTGATAGTTGATGACGGTTCGACTGACGGCACTAAGCAAATGCTCGAACGAAACGGCTACAATGTGCGTTACCACCGGCAGGAAAACAGCGGCGACGCGGCGGCGAGAAATAAGCTTATCGAACTGGCACAGGGGAGATACATAACATTCCTCGATTCGGACGACCTTTTGTTTGGTGATTCTCTTGAGCGAATGGTCGCTGCAATGCCGGCGAATAGCGATGAAACAATAGTTTACGGACCTTATGCCGCAATTGACGAATTTGGGCATGCTCTTTATAGAAGAAAAAAGAAACTGTACAGCGGCAGAATAACGCAATATCTTTTTGAAAATATTCTTATACATTCCTGCGGATCGCTCTTTTCCAAAAAAGTTCTCATAGAAGCGGGCGGATTTAATACGTCATTTCCAGTATGTTCCGATTACGATTTGTGGCTTCGGCTTTCCCTCAAATACGATTTTGTCGCATTGCAAGAACCGGTTTTCAAAAGGCGAAGGCATGGCGGGAATCTTTCGCAGCCATCGTTTAGGAACAGATATACAGAATATGAAGTTTTGAGAAGATTTTATTTCGAAGGCGGCGGAAAAGAAAAGATTTCATTCAAAGCGGCAATGAAAAGACTGGCTAAAGAACAATACAGAGCCGCCAGAAGCGCTGTTAGAGAATCGAAGATTGAAGAAGGGTGCGATTTATTACAAAATTCACTAAAACTGTATTTCAATGTAAAGACCTTTTTTTGGCTGCTTGCGGCAAAATCAAAATGCTTTAACAGGCCTCAATCCGGTATTCTGATTGTAAGCAATAATCCTTCGCGTGCAAGTTACCGTCAGCGTATCAATGAGTATATTCCATATTTGCATAAAGCAGGAATCAAAACAAAAGTGCGAAAATTGCCTGATAATATATTAACGCGATGGCTGTTGTTTGTGATGAGCCGAAATTTTGACGGTGTTTTTCTGCATAAAAAAAGCTTAAACTTTCTGGATGCGAAAATTCTGCGGTTTTTCAGCAAGGTAATAATTTACGATTTAGACGATGCGATTATGTACAGTCCGAATAAGCCGGAAAGCGACCGGACAAGGCATTTCAGGGCATTTCGCCAAACTGCTAAAATGGTAGATGTGATTATAGCCGGTAACGAATATCTGGCTGAACACGCACGACGTTTTTGTTCAAAAGTTTATCTGCTTGAAACAGGTTTGGATACCAGTGCGTATAAAACTGCGGAAAAGCTGAAGCGGGATGATAAAGTGCGGCTTGTCTGGATTGGAAGTAAAGCGACGCTGAATTACCTTTTGGAATTAAAAGACGCGCTTGAAGATTTAGGGAAAAGCAATTCAAAGATTGTTTTGCGAATTATAGCGGATGAGTTTTTCGATTTGGAAAATATGCCGGTTGAAAAATGCAAGTGGTCTATCGATTCTCAATATTCTGATATAATGGAATGCGATATTGGTCTGGCACCGCTGCCGGATGACAGGTTTACGCGAGGTAAGTGCGGTTTTAAAATTTTGCAATATTTTTCCGCAGGGCTGCCGGTAGTTGCCTCGCCAGTGTGTGTGAATGGCGATTTGGTTTTAAACAGTGGGGCAGGGGTTGTTGCGCAAACAAATGAACAATGGAAAGAGCAAATAACAAAATTGGTTCAGAATAAGGCTCTGCGAAAAGAAATGGGTCGAAAAGGAAAAGATTATGTTAAGCAATACGATTTGGTAGTGCTGGGCGAGAGGTTTTGCGAAATTGTAAAAGACAATTGTCCAATTACGGATTTTGCAGCCAGTAGAAAAATGGGGACAGGCACAGCTCGCCGCTAAAAACCGCGGCTTAGCTTGAGCCAGTCCCCATTTTTTCGCCAATGATTATTTCACGGCGCAGATGCTCATTCTGCTTGTTTTGCCGAGTTTTGAGAGCAGAAACACAAACGGTCTGGCAAGGCCTTTCTTGATAATCGACGAATTCAAAATTTTGTACAATAATTTATTGTCGAGGTATTTTGCCGATTCGGTAAGGTCTTTGGCGGCGCTCTGGTGGACTATTTTTTCAACTGTGAAATCTGCCTTGTTTAATATTGCTCTGATTGTATCAGGCGTGAAGTGATTCAAATGCTGCGGAACCTGGAGCGTATAAGCATATTTGCCGTAAATTTTTGCCTCAAAGCCTGAAATGTCCGGCACGGAAATTATCAACTGGCCGCCTTTTTTTAACAATTTATTTACGCGCTGAAGACATTGCAGCGGCTCGTGCATATGTTCAAGTACCATACTCATATGGATAACATCGAAAAATTCATCGGGGCACTGATAATCATCAAAAGAGCCATTATGAATATTTTTCAGGCCGAGTGTGTGTTGGGCATGTTCGACAGCTTTTTTGTTAATCTCAATTCCGTAAACGTCCCAGCCGTAACGAGCCATCCTCGCCAGATACTGTCCCCATGAGCAGCCGATATCGAGAAGTTTGCCTGTCGTGACGAAGCGCGGAATGTGCGAAGTTGCGAGTTTTGAGCGGAATAATTTGCTGAAAATTGCCGCGCGGAATTTGCCGAAAGGCGGCTGGAATTTATAGCCGTAGTAATTGGCCAAGACGGTTTTGGAGGCTTTTTCCTCGATTGTGTTGTCTTTATTGCGGGTCTTGGGCTGATAATAATTTGCCGAGTCCGGATAGAAAAAACCGATGGTTTCTTTGGTTGGGCGGGGGTTTGTGAAAATCATTTGGCAGTTAACGCACTTGACGACGTCGAAATAGTTGTCGGTTCCGTTGTAAAGTTCGCGTGCGTGCGTTATGTAGGGCTTATAGCCGTTTTCGCCGCACAGCGGACATTTAACTGTTTCAAGGTTATAGTTCATTTACCCTCAAATTAACGTTTTATGTATATTGCCGGAAAGTTGAATCGTTGTCAATAGGGCAAATGAATCGGCTTGACAATTTGGAGGAATATTGTACTATTTCGGCGATATGCTGACAAAAATCAAAAAAGAAATTGAACGTTTTGGAAACAATATATTCTGTTGTAAACAAAACAGGAAATATAAACGGCGGCTTGCCCGATTGGAAAAGTGTGGGGATTTTAAGATAACCGAAATAGAAGGTGTCCGAGTTGCACAAGGCAAGGAATTTAATTTCGGCTACATTCTTGGCGGTGACGGGATACTAATGGGCGACGGGATGCTGATAGTGGAGGAGATTTTTAAAAAGGGAGAATATAATTTTGAATTGGATGGAGAAGCAGTCGTTATCGATATAGGTATGAATATAGGGCTGGCATCGCTGTACTTTGCGGGAATGAATAACGTAAGCGATGTTTACGGCTTTGAGCCGTTTAAGCCGACATTCGAGCAGGCGATGTTCAATTTTAAAATTAACGAAAAATACGCCGGCAAAATTCATCCCAATAATTATGGTCTTGGCGACGAAGACAAAGAGCTTGTTCTTGAGTATTGTCCGCTGGCTCCCGGACGAATGAGCACAGTGAAGCCAATTACTGAAATATACCGTTCCGGCAGGAAATACGAAACGAAAACTGAAACAATACAAATCCGAGATACGGCAAAGTGCATATTGCCCATTATTGAACGGCATAAGGATAAAAAGATTGCAATCAAGTGCGATACCGAAGGCTCTGAAAAAGAGATTTTTAATGCACTGGAATCAAAAGGACTTCTGGAAAGCATTGATGTAATTATGCTCGAATACCATTTTTCATACGACGCGGCTCTGCTGGAAATGTTCAAAAGAAACGGTTTTATTTCCTTTAAACATAAAACTGTCTCAATGGAAACGGGCGATGCCGGTATGATACGATCAGTTAGGAATAAATAACTAAAATAAGAGTGAAAATGTTGCTGACAAAAATAAAAAAAGAGCTTGAACGAACAAAGAAAAAGGTGCCGTTTTTTGGTAAGATTTATAAGCAGCTTGAAAAGAAGCAGTATGAACTTGATAATCTGCCTTATGAGTTATGCGATAAGATAAAAAATGAGGGATTCACAGTTCCGATTCCGATTATAAAAAACGCGGACGAAACGATAGATAAAATTTTGCTGGATAAATGCTCACTTTCGCGTTTCGGTGATGGGGAATTTATAATAATTGAGGGTGGGCATATTAATTATCAACATCGTTCACCAGTAATGGCAGAGAAATTAAAGAAAGTGATAGTGTCGGATAATCCTAATTTTCTCGTTGCATTATCCCCCTGTTTCGGGTCCTTGGATAAATATCTTCCTCCTGTTGCAAATTTCTGGCGGAAGCACATGGTAAAAAGAAGGGCGATGTATTATTCGTATCTTGACATGAAGCGGACTTATTATGACCTATTTTTGTCCAGGCCGTATATACAATCGCACAAGACAGAAGAGCATTACAAAAAATGCGGCGAATATTTTAAGAAAGTCCAAAAACTCTGGGCAGGTAGAGATATAATTATATGTGAAGGGATGGGGACTCGTTTCGGAATGTTTAACGATTTGCTGGATGGAGCGAAATCAATATCAAGGATTTTGTGTCCGCCCCGTAACGCATTCGATAAATATGAAGAGATATTAAAAGCCTTTGATGGGATTGATAAACAGAAACTCGTTTTGGTCGCACTGGGGCCAACGGCTACGGTACTGGCTTATGACCTTTGCAATAAGGGATTCCAGGCAATCGATATCGGTGCACTTGACATTGATTATGAATGGTTTTTGAGGAAAGAAACGAGATTAGGAGTGCCGGTAAAGTTCAAGTACGTTGATTCAGACGGTGAAGGCAGAAAAATAGAATCATTGGATGACCCTGTCTATAAGAAACAAATAATACGAAAAATAATTTAACGGATGGCGGTTTTATGTCATACAAAATGATGGAATATTATTCTAACATCAGGGAAGATATGCTTAAATATATTCCCCAAGATGTCAAAAAAACTCTTGAAATAGGTTGCGGCTGCGGCGGTTTTTCAGCTCTTGTAAAAAGACGATATGGTGCAGAGAGTTGGGGTATAGAAATTGAAGAAAAGGCAGCGAAGGAAGCCGCAAAGAAATTAGATAAGGTAATTAACTCTGATGTCAGTGAATCATTGCGTTCCGTTCCGGATAACTATTTTGATTGTATTATTCTTTTCGATATTGTGGAACACTTAGTTGACCCTTATTCAATGCTGGATGCGCTTAAGGTTAAACTTTCAAAAACAGGTGTTATAGTAACTTCAATACCTAATGTCAGATACTGGAGTAATTTTAAGGAATTTGTTTTGAAAGGCAACTGGGATTACAAAGATCAGGGTATTATGGACAAAACCCATTTGAGATTTTTTACTCGCAAAAGCAATATTAAGATGTTTAAAAATCTAAATTTTCAGGTTTTGCAATTTGAAGGAATACATCCAACATCAAGTATAACTTACAAATTGACAAATTTATTTTTATTAAATTTCCTGTCTGATGTTAAATATAAACATTATGTAGCAGTAGTAAGACCAGAATCCAGAATAAGGAACAAATATGATTAATATTGGAGTTATAGGCTGTGGATATTGGGGGCCGAATCTGATAAGAAATTTTAATTCTTTGGCGGAGAGCAGAGTCAAAAAAATATGCGATGTCGATTCCGGCCGATTATCGCACATACAGCAGTTGTATCGCGGAGTTGAAACAACTACAGATTTCAACGACATTATCAATGACAAGGAAATAACCGCGGTAGTAATAGCTCTGCCGGTTCATCTGCATTTTAAGATGGCGATGCAAAGTTTACAGGCTGGCAAGCATACATTCATTGAAAAGCCAATGGCGTCATCTGCGGAAGAATGCCGACAGTTAATAGCGGTAGCTGAAAAAAATAAACTGACGCTGATGGTCGGCCATACATTTATTTATTGTGCTGCTGTTCGTAAAATCAAAAGTATTATTGATAGCGGAGAACTCGGCGAACTATTATATATATGTTCACGAAGGCTGAATATGGGGCTTTATCAAAAAGATATTAATGTTGCGTGGGATTTGGCACCTCATGATATTTCGATAATCCTGTATTTGCTGAACGAGATGCCTTTGGCGGTAAATTGTCAGGGTCAGTCTCATATAAGTCAGTATCGGGAGGATGTTACGAATATGACAGTTTATCTTTCGAATAACAAAGTAGCGATAATTCACAGTAGTTGGCTCGACCCGGTCAAAACCCGGCATATGACGTTCGTAGGAACAAAGAAGATGCTTGTTTACGATGACCTTGAACCGATAGAGACTATAAAAATATATGACAAGCGGGTAGAAAAGCCGCCGCATTACGATACTTTCGCGGAGTTTCATTATGCTTATCACCATGGCGATATGTATTCGCCTCGAATAGAATCAACCGAACCTCTTAAGCAGGAATGCGGGCATTTCATTAGCTGTATCAAGACCGGCGCAAAGCCTTATTCGAGCGGCACCGAAGGATTGAAAGTTGTTGAGGTTCTTGAAGCTGCGGATAAGTCTTTAAAAGCAGAAGGAATGAGAGTTAAAATATGACAGAATTTTTGTCTATATCTGATGATGTGAAACTTGGCAAAAACGTAAAGCTCGCCAAATTTATCAATCTTTATGGATGCAGCATCGGCGACAATACAAAAATAGGAACATTTGTCGAAGTTCAGAAAAATGCGGCAATAGGGAAAAATTGTAAAATCTCATCTCATACTTTTATCTGTGACGGAGTTGCAATAGGTGATAACTGCTTTATTGGGCACAGTGTTGTATTTATAAATGATAATCATCCTGCGTCAGTAAACTCTAAGGGCGAACTGGAACAGGAAAAAGACTGGATTGACAGATATGTAAAAACTATAGTCGGCAATAATGTTTCCATCGGCAGCAACGCTACAATTCTCGGCGGCATAACAATCGGCGACGGAGCCTTAATCGGTGCCGGCAGCGTTGTTACCAAAAACGTGCCGCCCAATCAGATATGGGCAGGTAATCCAGCAAAGAAAATTCGCGAAGTCGGAGGTAAATAGATGAAAGTTAATTTTGTTGATTTGAAAGCACAATATTTATCAATCAAAGATGAAATAGACGGTGCGATTCGTGATGTAATAGATAAGACCGCTTTTGCAGGCGGTCCTTTTGTTGCAGATTTCGAAAATGATTTCGCATCGTTTTGCAATTGCAAATATTCGATAGGCACCAGCAGCGGGACATCCGCATTGTGGTTGGCTCTGCTTGGGTTGGGTGTTGGGCAGGGGGATGAAGTGATAACATCTCCGAACACTTTTATTGCTACTGCAGAAGCAATCAGTCTTTGCGGCGCGAAACCAGTATTTGTAGATGTTGACCAGCAGACATATAATATAAATCCTGCTTTGGTTGAGAAGGCAATTACCTCAAAAACGAAAGTAATACTTCCTGTGCATTTATATGGACAGATGGCGGATATGGATGCCATTCTGAAAATAGCCAGGAAGCATGGATTGCGTGTTGTTGAGGATGCCTGTCAGGCACATGGCGCAAAATACAAAGGCCATTGTGCTGGTTCGATGGGTGATGCGGGATGCTTCAGTTTTTATCCTGGTAAAAATCTAGGAGCTTATGGAGAGGCAGGCGCGGTAGTTACAAATAACGCCGAGCTGGTTGAAAAGTTAAGAGTATTCAGAGACCATGGACAGCAGAAAAAATATTACCATTCAATCGTTGGCTGGAACTGTCGAATGGATGGTATGCAGGGTGCCATTCTGAAAGTAAAGCTCAAACATCTTTGGCAATGGAATAAGTCGAGACGGGAAAATGCAAAACTTTACAACAGTTATTTAAAAGGCATGACGGACATAACTACGCCCAAAGAGGCTGATGGTCGTGAACATGTATATCATATATACGCTGTTCGTACCAGCAGACGCGATGAACTTATGAGCGATTTGGCGAAACAAAATATTTATTGCGGCATTCATTACCCTGTGCCATTACATTTGCAGAAAGCATACGAATTTTTAGGATATAAGGAAGGTGATTTTCCTGTTGCTGAACAAATCGCCAATGAACAAGTTTCGCTGCCGATGTACGCTGAACTTACCTCGCAGGAAATACAATACGTCTGTGATAAAATTAAAGAATTGCGGAACTAACTAAAAAATACGGAGAAATGAATGTCGGCAAAACGTATTTTCGTTGTAGAAGATTTGAAAGAATTCGCCGGTAAGTTTTTAGCGAGCGGTCTTCGTGCGACAGTAAAAGGTTTTATAAGGCTTGGACACGATGTGTACAGGTTTGATTACGGCGGGGCGTTTTGGCAGATTGCTCCTTTGATGAGTAAATTATTAAGCCGAAAATGGTGTAAGCATAAAGTCGATGAGCTTTTAGTCAGACAGTTGAAAGTATATAAGCCTGACATTGTTTACATCTCCTTTGCTAATTTTGTTGATACAGACACAATAGCATTAATCAGACAGACAGTCCCGAACGCGTTTTTGTTCGGATTTGATGGGGATCCATGGCCGCTGTTGCATGAAAATCGTGTTGAAATTGGGTCGAAGCTCGATCTTATGTTAGCGACCAACGATGGTAAGTGGCTTGATGAGTACAGAAGTACAGGTGTTAAAGCTGCGTTTATGCCGAATCCATGCGATCCTGATTTCGAATACAGATATAAAGTTGATGATAAATGGAAAACAGACATACTATTCACCGGTCAACTCAAACAATTTCGCAAATATCCGACGGACCCTACAAGGCATCAGTTAGTCAGCAAACTGGCGGAGATGAAAAATTGTACGTTTTACGGGTGTCTTGGCCGACCCAAAATCGACGGGTTTAATTATTTTTATGCAATCAGCGGCGCTAAAATAGCATTAAGCGTAAATGCAGTTAATGATGTCAGAATGTGTCATTCCGATCGACCGACTCATTATCTGGCGTGCGGGACGTTTGTGCTGGCTAAACGTGTGCCGGATTCAGATTTGCTTTTCAAAGACGGCGTACATATAAAATATTTCGATACCACAGATGAATTTTTCGAACTTGCGGACTGGTATCTAAAGCACGAAGACCAAAGGCTGAAAATAGCCGATGCGGGTATGGCTCGTGTTCATTCGGAATTCAACGGGACGAAAATTGCACAGTATATGCTCGATACAATTGAAAAAGGCAGCTATAAATCGCCGTGGACTACATCGTTATAATCCGCCAGAGATATTTTGTCAGCAAAAGCGCGTGTAGTTTCATATTTCCTTTTGCTTTGTTTATTCTGGTCTTGTCAAATATCACGGCGGCAATCGCAAAAGTGAAAATGTCGAGTATTAAGTGGCAAATATTCCGCAAAATGATGCCAATCTTGAAAATGGCGATGAATATTCCTGTCGCGAAACCTTTACGGTGTTTCCTGAAAAATGAAGTCATACTCTCGAGCATCATAAGCCTTCTTATCGGCGATTGAGATGATGAACGTCCGCCAAGGTGCGTTATGACTGCGTTTGGCAGAAAAACTATCCGGCTGCCGGTTTGTTTGATTGCGTAACACAAATCGACTTCTTCGAGGTACATAAAGTAGTTTGCATCCATACCGCCTGTTTTTTTAATCAGTAAACGCCTAATCATCATCGCAGCGCCCATAATCTGGTCAACATCTATCTGGCGGTCATAGTTGAAATCTCTCATCATCCATTTTCGATGGTGGCTGCGGAAAAGGCCGAGCATTCTGCAGATTGTCTGGCCGTATAAAACGCCTCTGAAAGTGGGAAATCTTCTGACAGACCTTTGAATGGTTCCATCTTCGTTGAGTAATTTCGGGCCGCAGGCTCCTACATCTGGATTTTCGTCCAGAAATTTTACTAAAATCTCCATGGCGTTCGGATGCACGATTGTGTCGGGATTCAGCAGGAAGACATATTCGCCTTTGGCTATCTCTATTCCCAGATTGTTGGCTTTTGCAAAACCTTGATTTTCCCTGTTCTCAATGACTGCAACATCCGGAAATTGCTGTCTGACGGCCGAGACGGTTTGGTCGGTGCTGTTATTATCGACAACAATTTGCTCAAAAGTGAAAGAAGGTCTGTTTTTTTGCAGAGATGAAAGGCAATTCAATAAATCGTTCTTAACATTCCAGCTTACTATAATTATTGAAACTTTCACCATCGATTAGTCTTGTATAAAACATATTATTTGTAACTTCCAACGCGAATATTACATTTGCGACAGCATTTTACCGCCTATTATATTACTTTCAAGAATTGTTTTGCAAAGTATTGACAAACAGGGCAATATTATACTAAACTTAAGCCGAAACCGGTTGATTCCATATATTTAGAATGTTGCAAAGGACTGTATAGATGCCTCAATGCCGAATATGCAAAAGCAGTTATGAACCATTCATCTCTTTTGGTAAAATGCCCATCGCCAACGGCTTTCTTCGGCAGCAGGATTTCAGCAAAGAATACTTCTTTGAGCTGGCGACCGGCTTTTGCCCAGCCTGCAATATGGTGCAAATCATCGACCAGCCGAACAGGGAAATGATGTTTCATGAACATTACGCCTTCTTTTCCTCCACTTCGGCATTTATGAAACAACATTTTAAGGAATTCGCCGAACTGGTAACGAAGGATATCGCGGGAAAGCCAAACCCATTCGTCATCGAAATCGGCAGCAATGACGGAATAATGCTTGGGAATTTCGCCAAAGCGAAAATTCATCATCTTGGTATCGAACCCTCGGCTAACGTCGCAAAAGTCGCTATCGATAACGGCATTAATACCATTTCTGAGTTTTTCGACGAAGAACTGGCCGGCAAAATCATCAAACAGCACGGTCATGCTGACGCGATAACGGCCGCTAACGTGATGTGCCATATTCCGACGATCCATTCCGTTGTCGAAGGCTTCAAAATACTTCTCAAACCTGACGGTATTATAATGTTTGAAGACCCGTACTTAGGCGCGATTGTCGAGAACACGCTCTACGACCAGATTTATGACGAACATGTGTTTTTGTTCTCCGTGGCTTCAATCGGGTATCTGTTCGGGCAGCACGGGCTGGAAATTGTCGATGTTATGCCGCAGACAACGCACGGCGGGTCGATGCGGTATGTTATCGCGCACAAGGGAGCGAGAAAAATATCGCAGCGGGTTATCGAACAACAGGAAAAAGAAACAAAACTCGGGCTGGGTCTGCCGGCGACTTACGTTCAGTTCAAGAAAAATGTCGAGGCGTCGCGCGACCAGCTCGTTAAACTGCTCAAGGATATAAAAAAGCAGGGCAAACGTGTTGTCGGCTATGCGGCCACAAGCAAAAGCACAACGATTAATAATTATTGCGGCATCACAGCCGAACTGGTGGAATACATCAGCGATACGACGCCAATCAAGCAGGGCACGTTCAGTCCCGGTACGCATATACCGGTAAAACCTTATGAGGATTTCAAACGCAATTACCCGGATTATGCTTTGCTCTACGCTTATAATCATTCAAAGGAAATAATGGCCAAGGAACAGGATTTCATCGCCAAAGGCGGCAAGTGGATTACTTACGTGCCTAAAGTTGGAGTGGTGTAATGATTCTTTGCAGCAATCCCGCTTTTCAATATCTTTCCTGTGAAAAGGAAATTGACGCAGCGATAAAACGTGTGCTCAAAAGCGGGTGGTTCATTCTCGGCAAAGAAGTCAAAGCGTTCGAGGAAGAATTTGCGAAATATATCGGCGTAAATTTCGCCAAGGGCGTCGGCAGCGGCACGGATGCGATTATGCTCGCGCTCAAAGCTCTGCAAATCGGCGCAGGCGATGAAGTCATCACCGTTTCGCACACGGCGGTCGCAACTGTCGCGGCAATAGAAATGACCTGCGCAAAAGCAGTAATGATCGATATTGAAGAAGATTTTTATACCATAGACCCGCAAAAAATTGAAGCTGTGATAACGCCGCGAACAAAAGCAATCGTTGCTGTTCATCTCTATGGTCAGCCGGCGGATTTGGGAGATATTTTAAAGATTGCGAAAAAACATAAATTGAAATTAATCGAAGATTGTGCGCAGGCTCACGGTGCGATGTATAAAAACAAGCGAGTCGGGTCAATCGGCGATATGGGGTGTTTTAGTTTTTATCCGACGAAAAATCTCGGAGCGCTCGGCGACGGCGGAATGGTTGTTACAAATAATACAGAGCTTGCCGACAGGGTTGAAATGCTTCGCCAATACGGCTGGAAAGAGCGGTATATAAGTGAATTTGCAGGCGTGAACAGCAGGCTCGATGAATTGCAGGCTGCGATACTGCGGGTTAAGCTGGCACATCTTGATGATGATAACGCAAAAAGAAACCGCATTGCTGAAATGTACGATAAGCAGCTTGGCGGAACAGAAATGATTTTGCCGAGGAAAAGGAAAAACGGTACGCACGTTTACCATTTATATGTTGTGCGGGTGAAAAAACGCGACCAACTGCTGCAATATTTAAAACAAAACGATATAGCCGCGGCGATTCATTATCCGCAGCCTGTTCATATTCAGCCGGCGTATAATCACGGGCTGAAACTGCCGATAACGGAAAGCATAGCAAGGGAAATTTTGTCGCTGCCGATGTATCCGGAATTGAGCGAAATGGAAACGCAGAAAATAATTGATGCTGTAAAAGGATTCCTGCTATGAGTTTTAATATCTGGGAAGGAATATATAAAAATTTCGCGGAATGTCCCAATGAGGGCGGCGGATTTTCGAGCGAAAGATGGGTTACGCAACAAACAGAAAGAATTAATAACTTAAAAGAAAAAATAAAAGCATCGCCGGAGTCGGCAGTTGGTTATCGGACAAGTTTGCTGCCGGTGGTTGCGGCAATGTCAGGTAACAATGCCAAAAAAGATAAAATTAAAATACTGGATTTTGGCGGCGGGCTGGGCGATACTTATTTGTTAATGACCTGTGGATGTGCCGGGCAGATTGAGTTTGAATTTTTTATTGTTGAAGCAGAAGAGTTGTGCAAAAAAGGCAGAGAACTTTTTAAAAACAATAAAAATATTAATTTTTTTGACAAGCTGCCGAAGGATATGGAAAATTTTGACATTATTCATTTGGGGTCTTCCATTCAATATATTGAAGACTGGAAAGGATTGATAAAGGAATTCACAAAATATAAACCTGAATATATTTTGTTTGCAGATGTACCTGCCGGTCAAATACCGACTTATGCGACTCTGCAAAATTATTACGGTTCCAAAATGCCGCACTGGTTTTTCAATATAGATGAATTTGTGAACGCATTATATTCTGTGAATTATGATTTATTGTTTAAGTCTGCTTTCATAGGGCCTCGTTTGGGGATTATTCAGCCAATGCCGCAGGACAACTTTCCCCAAGAATATCGGCTTGGCGAAACATGTAATTTATTGTTTGTACGGAGATGTATATGATAGACGGTGTAGTAATTAAAAAATTAGTAACGCACAGAGATAACAGGGGCTTTTTCCGGGAAATCATACGTTCCACGGACGATTTTTTCAGCGAAGGGTTCGCGCAGTGGAGTCATTCGCAAATGTACACGGGAGTTATAAAGGCGTGGCACTGGCATAAGGTTCAGACTGATTACTGGTATATTTGCAATGGTGTGCTGCGGGTCGGCCTGTGTGATATGCGTGAGAATTCCAAAACATACAAGCAGACGATGGATTTTCTGATGGGCGACAATCAGGAGTCGCAAATCGTTGCGATTCCGCCGGGCGTTGCGCACGGCTGCAAATCTCTTCAGGGGCCGGTTAATTTGCTGTATGTAACTTCAAGAATATACGACCCGAAAGATGAACTGCGGATACCTTACAACGACCCATCAATAAATTTCGACTGGCTGAAGGATTATGAAATTAAGTAATTTCGCAAGATGGAAGAAAATACAATAAATAAAATTTTGCCGTATTATTCGGGCAAGCGGATTTTGGTTACAGGAGCCGGCGGGTATCTTGCGTGGAATCTTGTGAATTCGCTGAAAGAAGCTTCCTGCACAATTATTCGACTAAGCAGGAACGGCGACTTGCCCGCGGTTGACGGGAATGCGAAAGTTATTGATGTTTGCGGAAATATCAGTGAAATTGAAATATGGGACAAAGTTGTTGATGACATAGATATTATTTTTCATTTCGCTGCGCAGACGAGCGTGCCTGCGGCGGATAAAAATCCTGTGGAAGATTTCAGGATTAATGTTTTGCCGATGCTGAATATGCTTCAGATGTGCCGGGACAAAAAAGTAAAGCCGATAATTGTTTTCGCGGGCACTGTTACGGAAGCGGGAATTACGAAAGCTCTGCCGGTTAATGAAAATTGCGAAGACCATCCGATTACTGTTTATGACCTGCATAAATTGATGGCGGAAAATTATCTGAAATTTTATTGCGGTCTCGGAACTGTTAAGAGTGTTACTTTGCGGTTGTCCAATGTTTACGGGCCGGGGCCCAGGAGCAGCAGCAGCGACCGCGGTATAATGAATATGATGATGCGCAAAGCACTTAATGGTGAAGCATTAACAATATTCGGCAAAGGCGATTGTTTGAGAGATTATGTTTTTATCGACGATGTGATTTCCGCGTTTTTGGTTTCGCCGGTGAATATTGAAAAGCTGAACGGAAGGCATTTTGTTATCGGCAGCGGAAAAGGTTATACGATTTCAGAAGCAGTACGCCTTATCGCAGAGCAAGCGGAATTGATGCTGAAAAAACGCGTGGAAATGAAACATATAATTCCGCCGTCAGAACAGCCGGCTATCGACAGTCGAAATTTTGTCGCGGATGTCAAACAGTTTTCACAGGCCGCGGGATGGCAAAGCTGTTATTCGTTGAGCGGCGGGATAAAAATAACTTTGGATTTTTTTAATAAAAAATCTGACTGATGGAGTCTAAGATGGATGACGAATTAAAAAGTATGAGAGGCCAAAAAGTACTAATCACCGGCGGACTGGGGTTTATCGGGAGTAATCTGGCTCATAAGTGTCTTGAGCTTGGCGCGGAAGTTACGGTATTCGACTGCCTTGACCCACGTTCGGGCGGAAACTTGTTCAATGTTCACGATATCCGAGGCTCAATACAACTCGTTCATCAGGATATTCAGGATTTCAGCAGCGTTTGTCAGCATATCTGCGACAAAAATATTATTTTTAATTGTGCGGCTTCGACTTCGCATCCGTTTTCGATGCGCGAGCCTTGGATAGATTCGGATGTCAACAGCAAAGGTGTTGTGAATCTGCTTGAGGCGATTCGCAGGTTTAATAAGCAATGCTGTTTTATTCATCTGGGAACAAGCACGCAGCTTGGCAAACTTCAGGCTGCTATCGCCGATGAAAAACACCCGGAGTTTCCAACGGATATTTACTCGGCAAACAAATGTGTTTCTGAAAAGTACGTTTTGATATATGCCCGCTGTCATCAGTTGAATGCGACCGTCATAAGACTTTCTAATGTTTTTGGGCCGCGGGCAAGTATTCACAGCTCCGATTTTACTTTCAATAATTATTTCATCGGTCTGGCCTTTCAGAATAGAGATATAACTGTTTATGGTCAGGGCGGACAAATGAGAAATGTGATTTATGTCGATGACGCAGTCGCTGCGATTATTATGGCTTCGCAAAACGCCAAAGCGAATGGCGAAACATTCTTCGCGGTCGGCGATGAGCATTTCAGTGTTGCGCAAATTGCCGAGGCGACTGTAAAGCACATCGGTTCCGGCAGGGTTAAATATATCGAGTGGCCGAAAAGCAGAAAAGCTATCGAAGTCGGCGATGCGATTATCAGTAATAAAAAAATCAAGGGGTTTTTAGAGTGGCAGCCGATAGATACTCTCGAAAGCGGCTTGATTAAGACAAAAGCATTCTATGAAAAATGTTTGGCGGAATATTTAGGATAAAATTAAAAATCAAAATTCAGGATTCGGCCTTAAAGGCCGAGGCTATATTCTAAGGTAAATTATGAAATTTGTAGTAACAGGTGCATTGGGACATATCGGTTCGCAGTTGATTCGTGAATTGCCGGCGGCTTTTCCGAACGCCGAAGTTGTTATGATTGATAATATGGTAACGCAGCGGTATTGTTCGCTGTTTAATCTGCCTGCCAGCGGCAAATATCGTTTTATCGAAGCGGATGTATTGACAACGGATTTGAATCCGATTATTAAAGGCGCTGACGCTGTTTTTCAGCTTGCTGCGCTCACGGACGCGGCGGGAAGTTTTAAAAATAAAGACGCGGTCGAGAATAATAATTTCAACGCGACCGTCAAAGTCGCGCAGGTGTGCAGCGAAGCTAAATGCCCGATGATTCATCTTTCATCGACGAGCGTTTATGGCACGCAAAAAGAAGTCGTTGATGAGAATTGCAGCGAAGAAGAATTAAAACCTCAAAGTCCTTATGCGCATACGAAATTAAAAGAAGAAAGATTTTTGCAGGATTTGGGAGCGAAAGACAGGCTGCGTTTTGTTACCTGTCGATTCGGGACGATTTGCGGAATCTCTGCGGGGATGAGATTTCATACGGCGATAAATAAATTCTGCTGGCAGGCTGTGATGGGACAGCCGATTACCGTCTGGCGGACGGCGCTGAATCAGAAAAGACCTTATTTGACGCTCGACGACGCAATGAGGGCGTTTGTCTTTATTGTGAAAAATAATTTGTTCGACGGAAAAATTTATAATGTGCTGACGCAGAATATGACGGTCAATGATATTATTCAGCTTATACAGAAGCATATTTCGAAAGTTGAAATTCAATATGTCGATACCGAAATTATGAACCAGCTTTCTTATGAAGTATTGTGCGAACGCGTCCGCGGCAAAGGTTTCGAGTTTGCCGGCAACATTGCGAAATGTATAGACGATACAATAAGACTGCTCCAGCCGGCAGGTATATAGTTTATCTATTGGCGTACATCTGCTGGTAATATTGCTGATAGTTTCCGCTGGTTACGCCGGCGAGCCATTTTTTGTTTTGCAGATACCAGTCAATCGTGCTTTTTATCCCTTCGGCGAAATTTGTCGTCGCTTTCCAGCCGAGCTGCGAATTAATCTTCGACGAATCTATCGCATAGCGTCTGTCGTGGCCGGGACGGTCTTTGACAAAGTTAATCAGCGAATGCGGTTTGCCGACGGAATCCAAAATTGTTTTCACGACTTCGAGATTTGTTTTTTCATTGCTTGAACCGATATTGTAAATTTCGCCCGGCTCTGCATGTATCAGGACTTTCCAAATCGCTCTGCAATGGTCTTCGACGTGTATCCAGTCGCGGATATTCGAGCCGTCGCCGTACACCGGCAGAGGCTTGTCGTTCAGCGCGTTGTTTATCATCAGCGGAATCATTTTTTCCGGAAACTGATACGGGCCGTAATTGTTCGAGCAGCGCGTTATGTTGTAATTCAATCCAAATGTGTGGCCGAATGCTCTTACGAGCAGGTCAGCGGATGTTTTGCTTACTGAATATGGTGAATTCGGCGAAAGCGGAGTTTGCTCTGTGAATTTTCCGGTGGGCCCAAGTTCGCCATAGACTTCATCAGTTGAAATCTGCACGAATTTGTTTATTTTTTTATCCCGCGCGGCTTCGAGAAGCACCAGTGTTCCTGTTATATTAGTGTCGATGAAAACTTTCGGTTCTTTTATCGAGCGATCAACGTGACTTTCAGCAGCGAAATTTATAATCGCTTCAATTTTGTATTTATCTATTAACTGCTCAACTGTTTTGCCGTCATTTATATCGGCTTTGACAAAGATGTGATTTGGATTTTCAAGAAAACCCTGAAGATTTTCGAGATTGCCGGCATAAGTGAGCTTGTCAAGATTAACAATAAGGCAATCGTGTTCTGCCAGAACGAGTCTTACGAAATTACTGCCGATAAAGCCGGCGCCGCCTGTAACTAAAATTTTTCTCATAATGTTTCCAGAAACCTTTCGAGTGGTTTTTGCCACATTTCTATCGGTTTGTCAAGCAACGGCTCAATCTTTTCGCAGCAGAATCTGCTGTTTGCCGGCCTTTGCGCGGCGGTTTTAAATTCGCTGCTTTTGCACGGTATAATTTCAGTTTTCAATTTCAATTTCTCAAACGCGAATTTCGCTACGTCATATCTGCTGGTGTGCTCTGCGGCGGCATAATGAAAAAGGCCGCGATGCTTATTTTCAGCGAATACGCGAATCAGTTTTGCGATTTCCTGCGTCGATGTCGGCGAGCCGAACTGGTCGTCAACGACTTTCAAACTGTTGTGCTGTTTAGAAAGAGAAATTAATTTGCTGATGAAATTATTGCCATTTTTGCCATAACTCCACTCAATTCGGATTATCGCGCAATTCTGATGATTCTCCATCAGCAGAATTTCGCCTTCGAGTTTGCTTTTGCCGTAAGCGTTAATCGGTCGCGGCACATCAGTTTCCTCATAAGGCGATTTTTTTTTGCCGTCGAAGACGAAATCCGTACTTATGTGTATAACATAGATATTTTTCTCCGCGGCGATTTGCGCAAGATTTTCAACAGCTTCGGCATTGACCTTATACGCCAATTCGTATTGGCTTTCGGATTTTTCAACGTCAGTGAACGCAGCGCAGTTGATTACGACATTCGCATCGCTAATCGCATTGATTAACTGTGCTTTGTCTGTAATATCGAATTCTGGTAAATCGAACGCTTTTATATTTTTATCGGCGTAAAGAGCGCGGACTTCTGTGCCGAGCATTCCCTTTGCGCCGAGCAGAACTATTTTATCAATCATTTAGGCGGGTCTTTCAGTACCAACTCGTTTGCGTTATTTAATGACTCGAAAGTGCCCGCGTCCGTCCACCAGCCATCTATGATATCGTACTCAAGCTGGTGCGTGTTGATATATGAGTTGTTGACGTCGGTAATTTCCAGTTCGCCTCTGCCGGAGGGCTTGAGTCTTTTAATCTTTTCAAAAACGGTGCTGTCGTAGAAATAAATTCCTGTTACGGCGTAATTTGTTTTTGGTTTTTTTGGTTTTTCAACAATTTTTGTAACTTTGCCGTCTTTGATTTCCGCGACGCCAAACCGCTGCGGATGTGCGACTTTCTTCAGGAGCACTCTTGCACCGGTCTGCTGGGCTTGGAATTTTTCGATGTACGGCTTCAGAGAAGTTTGGAAAATATTATCGCCGAGGATTACGACAACTGAACCGTCATTCGCGAAATTTTCGGCAAGAGCCAATGCCTGCGCGATACCGCCGGCCTGGTCCTGAACTTTGTAAGTGAATCGGCAGTTAAAATCTTTGCCGGAACCCAACAGGTTTACGACGTGTCCCATGTGGTCAACGCCTGTAACAATAAGAATCTCCTCAATGCCGGCCGAGATAAGTTTTTCCACAGGATAATAAATCATCGGTTTGTTGCCTACCGCCAGCAAGTGTTTGTTTGTTACCTTGGTTAATGGCAACAGGCGTGAGCCTGTGCCGCCGGCCAGTATGATACCTTTGATATTCACAAGTGCCTCCAAAAAATAACTTTAGAACAAATTATACCAGTAAAAATGTCCATTTTCAATACTGAAAAAGGCAGATTTTTACCGGCTTCCAGGTAAACTACAGCAACGGCTTGGCTCAAAAATGTGGAAATCTGGGGCACCTTACTACTTTTGCCCTTTTAGCTTCATTTTGCTACCATTTAATATCATTTCACTACCATTTTCTGTCATTTTGTTTCATTTCGTTACACGAATCTGCTGATTTACCAGATTTTGCCAGTGTTTTTTTGGCTTTTGATAGCTTTTGAAGCTGTTTTACGATGGTTCCAGGAGGTTTTTGAAGCTTTTTTTATGTTTTTGGGTGTTTTTTTGCGCAAGAAAAAAAGATTTACGTTGGAGCGTAGCGCAGATCTCCGAGTCTTCAGTTTTTTTTCACTTACAATCCCCTCTTGCGGGGACTTGAAGAAAAAAACAGAGGGGGCAATTATTCCCGTGCTGGGATTTTTAAAAACTTGCGAACTCTTAACTCTTAACTTCCAACTGAACTTTCTTGTTATTTTGCATGTATGTTGGTATTATTGCACATCTCGTTTTTTATAGGACTATGCTGCACGGAGGTGAGTAATCAAGTTAAAGGTATCTTCTTTTTTGGTCGATATTTATATACTGCTGGTCATATAATAATAATGTTCTTAAATCGCGGCTCAGCGAAGCTGGCTTAATGACTTATAAACCATTCAACGCGATATTTACTATGCCGAGCGGCATTATTATCTGACTTTCGGAAAATACAGATTTTACACGTGTAATCAGTATCCTGTCGGTTTGACTTATAGTGAAACCGAAGGGGACGGAGTCTAAATATAGGTATTTTTTAAGGTTTTCTTTGGCTAAGACGGCAATAGTTACAGGCGGAGCGGGATTTATAGGTTCACATCTGTGTGAGCTTCTCTTATCAACTGGCCATAAAGTCCTTGTAATAGATGACTTAAGCACTGGCCGGTTATTGAATATCGAGCATCTCTATTCCAATCTCAATTTTAAATTCATCCAGGGATCTGTCTGTGATGAGAATTTAATGCGTGAGGTAATTGAATCCTGCGACTGCATTTACCATCTTGCCGCTGCGGTCGGTGTTAACTTAATCGTTGAAAAGCCGGTTCATACAATCGAGACGAATATCCACGGCACAGAGGTTGTGCTTTCGACTGCGAATCAGTTTGGGAAAAAAGTCTTAATTACTTCAACCAGCGAGGTTTACGGCAAAAATGAACGGGTGCCGTTTAATGAAGACGACGATACGGTTTTGGGCAGTACAAAGTTTAGCCGCTGGTCGTATGCGTGCAGCAAGGCGATAGACGAGTTTTTGGCTCTTGCGTACCATCGTCAATATAACTTAAACGTAGTGGTAGTAAGGCTTTTCAATACAATAGGCCCTCGCCAGACCGGCAGATACGGAATGGTGGTTCCGCGTTTTGTTGAATGGGCGTTAAAAGATGAGCCAATAATGGTTTATGGCACAGGCAAGCAGTCTCGAAGTTTCACGTATGTTAGTGATGTGATTGGTGCATTGACGGCTTTGATGGAAAATGAAAAGGCTAACGGCGAGGTTTTCAATATTGGTTCGAAAGAGGAAATAACGATAGAAGCGCTTGCTGACAAAGTAATTGCGAAGACCGGCAGTACGAGCAAAAAGAAGTATATTCCATATTCGCAGGCGTACGGCAAGGGTTTTGATGATATGCAAAGACGGCTTCCCTGTTTGAAGAAGATACATAAGGTTACTGGCTATGAGCCAAAGGTTGCTTTGGAGCAGATGCTTGAGCATATTATTGCTGACAAAAGGGCACACAGTCAGTAAAATACCTGGTTTTATGAAGGAATTTAAGTAATGGCATTATCATTAGTTACAGGCGGCGGCGGTTTTATTGGCAGCAATATGGTAAGGTTTCTGCTCGAAAAGGGGCAGAAAGTTCGTGTGCTGGACAATTTTGAAACCGGCAAGCATGAGAATCTTACGGAAGTTAAAGCTGACATTGAGCTTATCGAGGGTGATGTTAGGGACGCATCGGCTGTTAAGCGTGCGGTTGATGGCGCGGAGGTTGTATATCATTTAGCTGCGTTGGGTTCGGTTCCGCGTTCGATGAAGGATCCTGCCACGACTCACGAGGTGAATGTAAATGGAACGTTTAATGTTTTGATGGCTTGCAGAGATGCGAAAGTGCGCAGAATTGTGTTTGCGTCGAGTTCATCAGTTTATGGTCAGAGTCCTGTTTTGCCGCAACACGAGGGGTTGCCGCTTGCGCCGATTAGTCCGTATGGTGCGACGAAAGCGATTGCTGAAATTTATTTAAGGTCGTTTTACGCAACTTACGGCCTGCAATCAGTTTGTCTGCGTTATTATAATGTTTTTGGTCCGCGACAGGACCCCACAAGTCAATATGCCGCAGCGGTTCCGCTTTTTGTTTCTGCGTTAATGCGAAATCAATCGCCGAAGATTTTCGATGACGGCGAACAGTCTCGCGGTTTTACTTATATTGAAAATGTTTTGAATGCGAACTGGCTTGCCTCGAATGCAAAAGAAATGCACGGCGAAGCGGTCAATATTTCGACCAGCAGTGCTGTAACGGTAAACACAGTTGTTAAAACAATAAGCAAACTGCTCGGCAAAGAGAATATCAAGCCTGTTTATGCACCGCCGCGAGAAGGTGATATAAAATATTCGCTTGCGGATGTCAAACGAGCAAAAGAATTAATCGGCTATGAACCTTTAGTAACGTTTGAGCAGGGCATAGCCAAAGCGATAAACTGGTATAAAGAGAATCTATAAATTGAAAGGTTTTTATATGGTTGACAACAGCAGCAAAAAAGCGCCTTATGTGGGCATTGTTGGAATGGGTTATGTTGGGCTGCCTTTGGCAAGAGAGTTTGTGCAGCGAGGCGCAAAGGTTGTTGGTTTCGATATTAATGAAGCCAATGTTAAAAAAATCAATTCAGGGCAAAGTCCTTTAAAGCATATTCCATCGGCAGATATTACCAGTATGGTAAAAAGCGGCAGATTTACTACTACAACGAATATGAAGCTTATGAGCAAGCCTGACGCATTGATTATTTGCGTGCCGACTCCGCTAACAAAAAATCGCGAGCCGGATATGACTTATATTGTCGTAACCTGCGAAACAATTTCAAAATACCTGCGCAAAGGTCAGTTGGTTTCTCTGGAAAGCACAACTTATCCCGGCACAACACGCGAAGTGATGAAACCGATTCTCGAAAAGAGCGGGCTGAAAGCAGGCAGGGATTTTTATATAGCGTTCTCGCCTGAACGAGAAGACCCGGGTAACAAGCATTTCAGAACCGCGACAATTCCCAAAGTCGTCGGCGGATATGACAAGAAGAGTTTGCAGATTGCTCTGGATATTTATAAATACGCGGTCGAAAAAGCAGTTCCTGTTTCATCCTGCGATGTCGCTGAAGCGGCAAAGATTCTTGAAAATACTTATCGCTGTGTAAACATTGCGATGGTTAATGAATTAAAACAGCTTTTCGACAGAATGGGCATAGATGTTTGGGAAGTTATCAACGCAGCGGGCACAAAACCGTTCGGTTTCCAGAAATTTTATCCCGGCCCCGGCCTTGGTGGACACTGCATTCCAATCGACCCGTTCTATTTGACATGGCGAGCAAGGCAATTCGGTATGCCGACGAAATTTATTGAACTTGCCGGCGAAATAAATACCGGTATGCCACACTACGTTGTGCATAGAACGCTGGAAGCGATGAACGATAGGAAAAAGAGTCTTAAGGGTTCAAAGGTTTTGATTCTTGGTCTTGCTTACAAAAAAGATATTGATGATGTTCGTGAATCGCCGTCGCTTGAGTTAATCGAATTGTTCAAAGCAAAAGGCGCAACGGTTGATTATAACGACCCATATATTCCGCATACACACAAACAGCGTGAATATAATTTGCAGATGAAGAGCAAGCCGATGAGTGCGGCGATGCTCAAAAAATATGATGTTGTTGTGATTTCGACAGACCATAGCAGTTATGACTATAATATGATAGTTAAGAATTCCAAATTAGTTATCGATACACGCAACGCGACCGCGAATGTGAAAAGCGGCAGAAATAAAATTGTTAAGGCGTAAATTCGAGTAGATAAAATTGCTTTAAAATGCCTTGATGAAAATAAAAGAATTGATAATCAGGAAAATGAATTGCACAAAATTCAGAGGCAAGTAGAGTTAAAATGAATACCAGAATTCAGGAATGGCTCAAGCAATCTGAATACGATTTAAATACCGCAGAGTTTATGTACAGCGGAGGCCGGTGTTTTTATGCGGCGTTTATGTGCCATCTTGCGATAGAGAAATCATTGAAAGGACTTTTTCTTTCAAAGTTGCAGGAAGTGCCGCCCAAGACGCACAATCTGATTTATTTATTGGACAAGATTGGAACGAGGCCGGACGAAAATGTGGTAAGTTCGTTGCGAAATTAAATGAAGTGAGCATAGCGACACGTTATCCTGAAGATGTTGAGAAGTTACAGAAAATTTTTACAGACATTGTAACGAAACAAATAATATCCCAAACAAAGGAAACTTTGGAATGGATAAACAAGCAGTTTTAAAAATTATATCTGAATTTAGAAGTTTATTGGAATCAAAAGGAATCAAATCTCAAAAACTGATTCTTTTCGGTTCTTTTGCAAAAGGCAATTTCCATCAGGAAAGCGATATAGATTTGGTTGTAATATCCAAAGATTTCGAAAATAAAAATTATTGGGAAAGAATCGAAATATTGTCTGAAGCGATTTATGAAATGTTTAAACCTATAGAAGCTGTTGCGATGACTCCCGATGAGTGGGAGCAGGGTGATTCTATGATAGTAGATTACGCTCGCGGCGGCGAAGTTGTTTATGGATAAAGGATGTTCGATGTCAGTTCCATTACTGGATTTAAAAGCACAATACGCGAAAATTAAAAATGATGTCTTAAAGGCAATCAGCGAAGTTCTCGATAGTCAGGTCTGCATCGGCGGGCCGAAAGTCGCGGAACTTGAAAAACAGGTTGCGGAATTAAGCGGCTGCAAATTCGCGATTGGAATGTCCAGCGGTACAGATGCGCTGCTTGCAAGTCTCATGAGTCTTGATATTCACAGCGGCGATGAAGTGATAACAACGCCGTTTACGTTTTTCGCAACTGCCGGCTGTATCGCCAGAACTGGCGCAAAGCCGGTTTTTGTGGACATTGACCTCAGGACATACAATATAAATCCTGCGCTGATTGAAAAAGCTGTAACAAAAAAAACAAAAGCGATTATGCCTGTTCATCTTTACGGCCAAATGGCTGATATGGATGCGATTATGGCGATTGCCAAAAAGCATAATCTTTACGTCATTGAAGACGCGGCACAGGCAATCGGCAGTGTATACAAAGACAAACGCGCAGGCAGTATTGGTACTTGCGGCTGTTTTAGTTTCTTCCCAAGCAAAAATTTGGGCGGTATTGGCGATGGCGGTATGGTTGTCTGCAACGATGAAAAACTTGCGACAAAATTGAAATTAATGAGAGACCACGGACAATATCCGCAATATTATTATCATTTTGTCGGCGGCAATTTCCGTCTTGACCCGATTCAGGCTGCGGCTCTTTTAGTAAAATTGCCGCATCTTAACGATTGGTCGGAAGCGAGAAGGAAAAACGCTGAATTTTATAATAAAAAATTTGCCGGAACTTCAGTTAAAACGCCTTATGTACATTCTGACGGTGTTACGATTTATAATCAATATGTAATCAGGGTACAGAATCGAGATGAAATGGCTGCGAATCTGAAGAAAAACAACATCGGATGCGCAGTTTATTATCCGGTACCGCTGCATTTGCAGGAATGTTTCGCGTACCTCGGACATAAAAAGGGCGATTTCCCTGAATCAGAAAAAGCTGCGAATGAAGTTTTGGCTCTGCCTGTCTATCCGGAACTGACGGACAGTATGAAAGACGAAGTAGCGGCAGCAGTTCTTAAAAGCATAGGATAATCTTAGAAAGTGAAAGTAACAGTTGTTGGAATTGGTTACGTTGGTCTTGTAACGGCAGGCTGTCTTGCTGACAGCGGCAATAACGTAATCTGCGTTGACAACGATGAAAAGAAAATTAGCAGCCTTAAAAAAGGAATTATCCCGATTTATGAGGCCGGTCTTTCGGAAATAATCAATCACAACAGCAAAGCGAAACGTATCAGTTTTACAACAGACCTCAAGCTCGGTGTAAATACTTCAAAAGTTATAATACTCGGCGTCGGTACTCCCAGTGCACCGGATGGTTCGGCGGATATTTCAGAAGTCGAAAGTGTGTGCGGCAAAATAGCCGAGTATATGACGGAATATAAAATAATTGTAATGAAGAGCACTGTTCCGATAGGCACACATAAAATCATAGAGAATCTTATCAGGAGCAAAACGAAAGTGCCTTTCGATTATGTCAGCAATCCGGAATTTTTGAAGGAAGGTACCGGTGTTGAAGATTTTACAAAACCTGACAGGGTTGTTATCGGCACGAATAATCCTGAAGTTCAGGAAGTAATGAAGCATTTGTATTCACCTTTTATGCGTAAAAGCAGCAGGATACTTTTTATGGATCCTGCAAGCGCCGAGACGACAAAATACGCATCGAATGTAATGCTCGCAACTCGAATATCGTTTATGAACGAGCTTTCAGGTTTGTGCGAAATTTGCGGAGCGGATATCGAAAAAGTTCGCGCAGGCATCGGCACAGACCCTCGAATCGGGAATTCATTTTTGTTTCCAGGCGCGGGCTATGGCGGAAGCTGTTTTCCAAAGGATGTGCGGGCGATTATAGATATAGGCAAAAAAAATAATTATCGTATGTCTATTGCCGAGGCTGTTGAGCAGGTTAATAATAATCAGCGCAGCAGATTCGCTGACAAAGTGCTGAATTATTACAAAGGCAAAGAAAATAAAACAACGCTGGCGGTATGGGGATTAGCTTTTAAGGCGAAGACGAACGATGTTCGGGAATCGCCGGCGATATGGTGCGTAAACAAATTTTTGAAAGCAGGAATGAAAGTCAGGGCGTTTGACCCTGAAGCTATGGAGCCGGCTAAATTGGTTCTTGAACAAAGTGTCGAAATGTGTCCAAGCGATTGTGATGCGGTTGAAAATTCCGATGCTCTTGTGATTTTTACGGATTGGCAGCAATTCAGAGGAGCAGATTTCGAAGTGTTGAAGGAAAAACTTAAAAAGCCTGTAATTTTTGACGCCAAGAATCTTTACGAGCCTGCTTATGTGAAGAAACTCGGCTTTGAATATTATAGCGTAGGACGCGTTTAAAACAGGATTTTATGAAAGCATTAATAACAGGTATCACCGGCCAGGACGGCTCTTATTTGACGGAACTGTTGTTGAAGAAAGGCTACGAAGTTTTCGGTCTGATTCGCAGAAGCTCGTCATTTAACACCGATAGAATAGACCATCTGTATCAAGACCCGCATGAACAGCCCAAATTAAAATTAATATATGCGGATTTGACCGATGGAAGCAATCTGCATTCAGTGTTGAACGAAGTTAATCCGGACGAGGTTTATAATCTTGGTGCTCAAAGCCACGTTCGTGTTAGTTTCGACCAGCCGATATATACGGCTAATGTTGATGCGCTGGGCACGCTGCGAATTCTTGAAGCGATTCGCTCAATGAAAAAGCCCGCGAAGTTTTATCAGGCATCGAGCAGTGAAATGTTCGGCAAGGTTC
This sequence comes from Planctomycetaceae bacterium, assembly GCA_021371795.1. Taxonomy (NCBI): domain Bacteria; kingdom Pseudomonadati; phylum Planctomycetota; class Planctomycetia; order Planctomycetales; family Planctomycetaceae; species Planctomycetaceae bacterium. The sequence goes on from JAJFVK010000008.1 coordinate 198,251, forward strand.
TGGAAACGCCGCAGACTGAAAAAACGCCTTTCTATCCGAGAAGCCCTTATGGTTGTGCGAAAGTATATTCGTTTTGGCAGACGGTAAATTACCGTGAGGCTTATGATATATTTGCCTGCAATGGAATTTTATTCAATCACGAATCGCCCAGACGTGGCGAGACTTTCGTAACTCGAAAAATTACTCGCGCAGCTACACGAATCAAACTCGGTTTGCAGAATAAGTTATACCTTGGTAATCTTGACGCGAAACGCGACTGGGGTTTTGCGGGGGATTACGTCGAAGCAATGTGGCTGATGATGCAAGTTGAAAAGCCGGATGATTATATAATTGCAACTGGAGAAACTCATTCTGTAAGAGAATTTCTTGATGAAGTGTTTGGACATCTTAATCTTGATTGGAAAAAGCATGTCGAAATAGATAAAAATTATTTCAGGCCGACAGAAGTTGACTTGCTTTTGGGCGATGCCTCGAAAGCGAAGAAGATTTTGAAATGGAATCCGAAGGTGTCTTTTAAAGTGCTTGCTAAAATGATGACGGATGCTGATATGAAAATTGCAGAAAATGAGAAGATTCTTAGAGATAACAGCAGGTGACAAACTTTTTTGGAAATAAACGCATAGTTATTACAGGCGGAGCAGGATTTTTAGGTTCTTATATTTGCCGCAAACTTGCGGAACGAGGCTGTAAAAATATTCTTGTGCCCAAAATTGAAGATTACGATTTAGTCAAACTGCCTGACATCAAAAAAATGTATGACGACATGAAGCCTGATATTGTTATTCATCTTGCGGCGATAGTTGGCGGAATCGGAGCAAATCGTGAGCATCCCGGTAAATTCTTCTATGAAAATCTGATGATGGGTGTTCAGTTGATAGAAGAAGGCAGATTAAGGAATCTGGAAAAATTTGTGGCTATCGGAACAATTTGTGCGTATCCGAAGTTTACGCCTGTTCCATTCAAAGAGGATGATTTATGGATTGGCTATCCGGAGGAAACGAATGCCCCGTATGGTTTGGCGAAAAAGATGCTGCTTGTGCAGTCGCAGGCGTATCGGCAGGAATATGGATTTAATAGTATTTTTTTGCTGCCGGTGAATCTTTATGGGCCGGGTGATAATTTTAATCCCGCAAGCAGTCATGTGATACCGGCGTTGATAAAGAAATGTGTCGATGCGATTGGCAATGGCGATAAATATATTGAATGCTGGGGCAGCGGGCAGGCGAGCAGAGAATTTATCTATGCAGATGATGCGGCAGAAGGAATATTGTTGGCAACTGAAAAATATAACGGCCAAGAGCCGGTGAATATTGGCGCAGGATTTGAGATTACGATTAAAGACCTTGTTGATAAGATTGTGGAGCTGACGGGCTTTAAAGGCGAAATCCGTTGGGATGCGACAAAACCAGATGGCCAGCCGAGAAGATGTCTGGATACGAGCAGGGCGAAAAAACTGTTTGGCTTTGAAGCGAAGACGGATTTTGATGCGGGTCTAAAAGCTACGATTGAGTGGTATAAAAAGAATATCTACTTATGTAATGAAAGACAGATATGATTAAGATAATTTGCGTATGCGGTGCCAGACCGAACTTTATGAAAATAGCTCCTTTGATGAAAGCATTCAATCAAAGCGGTAAATTTCAAACTCTTCTTGTTCATACTGGTCAGCATTATGATGCCAAGATGAGTACACTGTTTTTCGATGAACTGAATATCCCAAAACCTGATGTTAATCTCGGAGTCGGCAGCGGTACCCATGCAGTCCAGACTGCCGAGGTAATGAAGAGGTTTGAGCCTGTAGTTTTGGATTTTAAGCCGGATTATGTATTAGTGGTTGGCGATGTCAACAGTACTATCGCATGTGGAATGGTTGCTGTTAAACTTGGTGTGAAACTTATTCATGTCGAAGCAGGCTTGAGAAGTTTTGACCGTTCTATGCCGGAGGAGATTAACCGTGTTCTTACGGATTCTATAAGCGATTTACTTTTCGTTACGGAACAATCGGGAATTGATAATCTAAAAAACGAAGGCGTATCAGACGAGAAAGTGCATTTTGTTGGCAATGTGATGATTGATACTTTGCTGGCTAATAGAGACAAGGCTGAAAAATCGGATATATTGGAAAAACTCGGCATTGAAAAGAAAAAGTATGCTGTAGTTACTTTGCACAGGCCGAGTAATGTTGACGATATGGGCAACCTATCAAAGATTATCACAGCATTTGAAGTTATCCAGAACGATTTGAAATTAGTTTTCCCAATTCATCCGAGGACGAAAAAGAATATTGAGGGTTCTGATTTGAAGGATAGAGTTTCTGCAATGAAAAACCTTATCCTTACTGAGCCATTTGGTTATCTTGATTTTTTAAAACTTACAGCCAATGCCGCAATTGTTATAACAGATTCCGGCGGAATTCAGGAAGAGACAACTATTCTCGGCATATCTTGTATGACGCTTAGAGAAAATACTGAACGGCCGGTAACAGTTACGGAAGGAACAAACTGCCTTGTTCATATTGAGACAGCAGACATATTTAAAAATTATAATGAAATTAAAGCCGATAATTTTGAATCCAAAGGGAAAACTCCCAAATTCTGGGATGGTAAATCTGCAGAGAGAATTGTTGAAATTCTTTTGGCTTCTAACTCCTAATATCTTACTTGTTTTTGGGCTGGCAAGGCGAGAGTGTAATACGGAGATATTAGTAATATATGGTAAAAAAAACGATTAAGTATCATATGAGTTTGGGCCTTTTTCTTGCCTCTGTTGTGTTTGGGGCAACTGAAAATAATATATTGAATTTGGCCCACGGTAAGGTGAGTGTGTTGTGTCCGGCTCCTAATTACCGTCTATGTTCAGATCCTTGTGACAAATTTCAATTGACTGATGGCAATAAAAAGGGTAGTGATTGGGGCAAAAAAAGCACCGTTGGATGGATAGGTTCAGATTCCATTCCTAATATAGAGATAGATTTAGAAGAATATTCATATATAAGAGAAATCAACATATATACAATCGGAGGCGGCGTTGCCGGGGTTGATTATCCTGATTATATTGTAGCCTTGGTAAGCCCAGATGGGAAAGAGTATACTTTTGCAGGTTTGGTTGATTCATCCGACTATATAGTTCCGGGTATAGCGAAGAAAAAACAGCCATTAACATTGACAATCAAAAATATCAATTATCAAGCAAGGTATGTAAGACTGATTTGCCAGATATCGTGTCAATTTCTTTTTATTGATGAAATTGAGGTTATGGGAGAGAAAGATACTAGGAAACTTCTGAATAGGCGATTTGGAAATATTTCAAATATCCAGGCAATTAAACTTGGACAAAGGTATGTGGAAATAAAGAGGCAAGCAAGGAATTTACTTGATAGTATTGAAAAATTTGGAGAAAAATTCAATACGAAATTTTTGTTGGAAACTGAAGCGAATATAAAGGAATTATTGGTTATATTGAAGGAAACGGCCAATAATATAAACGATTCACAACTTGAACAGTTTGAAAACGGTTTAGGGCTAATAAAAGCAAAAATATACAGGACCTATTATGGTGAGGAAGTGGTTCTGCTTCCAGCTGTGCCGGACAAGATTTTAAATAAATCAGATTTATTGCTTGAAAAGAATCTACAGTGGAACAAAGACTTAGAGGTGATAATGTGGCAGGATGAGTTTGAGCCTGCAGCAATTAATATAATTAATGGTTCAAGTGTTTCTAAAAGAGTTTCTGTGCAATTGGAGAGCGTAGTAAATTCTGAAGAGAAAGAAATTACTGCTTTGGATAATTTTATTGTTAGACGTGCATTATATGTATATGGGAAAAAAATAGGCGAAATTGCAGATGCCTTGATAATTCAAAATGATTATCCTTTCTTAATTACACCGGGATTGACATCGCAAATATGGCTTAATATCAAAAGCAGCGAATTGAAACCGGATAATTATATAATTTATTTTAGAATAATAACGACAGATATAGATAGTAATATATCAAATATCAATAAAATAAAAATTTCCTTAAAAATATTACCGCTTAAACTGCAAAATAAAGGAGATGTATTTGTTAGAACAAATCCGCTTCTTTTTACTTCGTCAATTACTAAAAATTTTATTAATGAAGCTATTGAAGATTTAAAGAGCCATTATGAGAATATGGCATTTATTTATAACAAAGCGATACTATTTCCATCAAGAATAAAAGCAGACGGTCAAACTGAAGGTGGTTTTGATTTTTCCAAGCTTGATTATGCATTGAGCAAATATACTTATGCGAAAAAATACATATTCTTTCTGGGTTACAAGGAAGGCAGAAAAAATGCCAGCCAGTTTGGGGAATGGATGAGTGATTCATGGAGAGTTAAATATTCTTTTTGGCTAAGAGCATTGGTAGAACATCTGAAAGAGCGGAAAATAGATTATAAAGATTTTTATCTTTTTGGTTTTGATGAAACCTTATGTAATTCCTTTTATGAATGGGTTCAGTTTGTGAAACGAATAGACCCTAACATTCAGATCTATGCCAACTCTTTCGGTCAAGGACCTAAAGATTTTGAAAAATTTAGAGATTTAATCGATGTCTGGAATTTGCCTGGCAGAATATGTGAAGAAAAGCCAGATTGGTTAGCAAAGATACAGTCTTATAAAACTCAAATATGGACAGGTATCACAGATTACCCAGGCAAAGCTAACTTACCTTATAATTATTATAGAATGATTTTTTGGAAAGCTTTTAAACGATCCCAAAAAGGCGTAGCCGTTTGGGCTTATGTTGATAATGATTGTAATGATTGGGATGATACTTTAACGACAATAGGTTATTATGGGATGGTATACGGCTCAAATGATAATATAGTAAACAACAGTGAAAAAATAATCCCATCAAGGCGATGGGAAATTTGGAGGCAAGGTGTTGAAGATTATCTTTATCTTTTAGAATTGAAGAACAAAATTGATATCCTTGCAGAAAGTGGGCAAAAAGATCAAGCCAGTGAATATAGTAAGAAATTAAATTCCTTGGTATCTGATGTTTTACAGAACCAAAATGATTATGAAAAAGTTTATTGTGCCAGGAAAACAATATCAGAGATTTTAATGAAATAATCGTAAAGGGGAAAAATTGATAAATAAATTATTATTTTATTTCTGTTGGGTACTATATCATTATTTTGCGGTAAGTCTTCCAAGAAGGACATGCCCATTTGGCAAGGTATCCAAATTGCTCAGATATCAGTTGTGTAAAAGATTATTTAGATATTGTGGTAAAAACGTAAATATAGAAAAGGGTGTTGATTTTGGGTCAGGACGTCACCTTTCTATTGATGATAATAGCGGTCTTGGAGTAAACTGCAGAGCAAGAGGCCCTATTACAATTGGCAAGAATGTTATGATGGGACCAGATGTGGTGATATTGACAAGAAATCATGATTTCTCAGATACTTCCAAACCTATGCGAGGGCAGGGAGGAATAACTAAGCCAGTTAATATTTGTGATGACGTCTGGATAGGGACCCGTGCGATTATCTTACCAGGTGTAACAATTGGTCAGGGCAGTGTTGTTGGGGCTGGCGCAGTGGTAACAAAAGAAATTCCCGAATTTTCAATTATTGGAGGCTGTCCGGCCAAAATAATAAAAAGCAGAAAGTGCCCCAAAAGGATGGAATCCCAAGATGAGTAGTTTGAAAAATCAATCAATTTTTTTGATCATAGGAAATACTTTCAGGCAATTAAGCGTGATTATTCAAGGTATGTTTCTAGCTCGTTTGCTGACTGCGAGCGATTTCGGCACATTCAAACAAATACTTCTTATTACTACAATGACTTATACATTTTCCTATCTTTGTTTACCGGAGAGCGCGACATATTTTTTGTCACATTTGAACAAAAAAGACAGAAAAATATTTCTTTTTCAAACGGTTGTCCTTTTACTTGTTTTAGGGGTAGTTGCAGGGTTATTTTTATTTAAATCGGCTAACTTTTTTGGAGTTAAATTTGCTAATGCAAAATTGAAAGACCTCCTTGTTTTGTCAGCGAGCATTCCAATAAGCATGATGTTCATTATTTTGCTGAACGTTTCTCTTATAACAATCAAGAAGGGGAAATTAGGCAGTATCCTATCAGCAAGTTTTTCAGCAGTTAATATGTTATCGATTTTTTTGCCATTATTCTTTGGTATGAGTTTTAAAAATGCTCTGGGTATTTATGTGCTATCTTATTTGGCAATTTGTGTCTTATGTATATTGCTATTATGGCAAATAATTGGTTTTGAAATAGGCTTTGATAGAAAGCTCATTTGGGAGCAGATTAATTTTTCACTTCCTTATTGGTTTGGATATGGCATTTATATTTTTTATACGCAGAGTCAACAAGTTTTGGTTTCATCTTCATTTAGCCCTGAAGAGTTTGCGTTATTTGCAGTTGGAACTACCAGGATCCCAATCATAGGTCAATTTTCTACCTATATAGCTTTGGTTTTAGTTCCTATTTGTGTCAACCACATGAAAGATAATAATATTGGTGAAATTATTAGATTATGGGAAAAATCAGCAACTAAGATAGCCATGATAGCTATACCGGTTTTTATGATTTGTGTTTTTTCTCCAGGTAAAATACTTGGAGTGGCATTCGGAGCGAATTATTCAAAAGCGTGGCCAATTTTTATTTTTACAGCGATTCTGTTTTTATTTAGAATCTGCGAAATACAATCACTTTTTAAAATTTCAGGAAAAACTAAGTATGTAGTATATTCGACTTTAACCGCTTTTGTTGTTGGCTTATCAAGTGGGTATCTACTCTTGCAGTGGATAGGCCTTGTTGGGCCAGCGATAGGCATATTGCTTGGAAGAATAGCTCAAATATATGTGGCTTTGTTATTTATTAATAAAAGTATCCCGATAACATTTTCGCAAGCGTTTGCGGTAAAAAATAATTCAAAGATATTCTTCACCGCAGTCATATCTGGAATAATCGCCAAGGTTTTAGTCTTTTGGGTTAGCAATAATCTATTGTATATTATTTTAAATATTTTAATATTTGGATTATGCTTTCTTGTCCTTATGAGGAAATTTAATTTGTTGATGGATGAGGATATTCGTCTTATAAAAGAATGGATAACATTAAAACCTTTTTTAAATAAGGAAGATGTTAAAATATGAATACTCTTCAATTTATCGACGATCTGTCTTTTTTAGACTATCGCAAAAATAAAATGTGTATTGCTATTTGTCTGTTCTTTATTTTTGTGTCAGCATTGGTATACTTTTTTACAGGAATGCCTAAAGTATCGATGGTAATAGCAGGGGTACCCATAATTATTTTAAGTTTCTTTCATACCCAATTTGCTTTTATGGTTTTATACTTTTTTATGATCTTCAGCAATTTGTTCAGATTCAGTGATGATTTTTCTATTAGTAAAATGATTGGAATTGTCATATTTTTCAGTTTTTTAATTACAAGATTGCGATATAAGCTCAGTTTGACCAAACCATCTAAATTTCTACTTGTTATCTTTGCTTATACTATATTGAGTGTTTTATGGTCAGTTTCACCTATATGGACATGTATAGGTATAGTTACTATAACACTTCACATAATTTTGTTACTGATTCTTTTCAATACAATAAGAGACGAAATTAACTTTAAGTTTATTATCTGGTCATTAGTTTTGGGAGCATTAGTTGTTTCGATAATCATTGTCTTGGGTTTGGTAGATATAAACACAAGCGGTGCAGGGGCGGAATTGGAAAGGGCTAAGTTAAGCGAGGGGACAAATAGTAATGATCTTGGAGCTGCAATTGTAATATGCCTTATGGGTAGTATATATTTATTTCTTCGAGGAAATAAAAAAGAAAAAATTATACTATTAGCAATTTTTCCTGTTTTGCTTATTGCGCTTTTAAAGACACAAGCGAGAGCGGCATTAGGCACAGCCTTTGTAGCACCTCTGATTTCGTTTCTAATAACGGGAAAAGGTCGGCAAAAATTTGTTTATATTATATTAGCGATTTTAATAAGTATGAGTGCATTTGGGGTATTTAAAATAGCGATGAATTCTAACCTTCTTTCTGAAAAATCTAAAGACCGCATGAGAGCCACAAAATACAATGTTGAAGAGAGTGGCCGTTTGGCGATTTGGAAGAGGGGCGTTCAATTTATTAGCCAAAAACCAGTATTTGGTAGCGGATTAAAAACTTTTCATGTACTGGTAGGTTATGAAAAACAAATTTCCTCAGCACACAACAATATAATTTCTTTTACTACTGAACTTGGAATAATAGGGCTATGTCTTGTTTTAGGATTTTATTTTTTGCTCTTTGTCAGTATATTGAAAATTCCATTATCTTCTTTGCGATGGTTTGCGATTTCTATGTTGATGTCTAATATTTGTCTTGGAATTACAGCGACCTCATATTTCCAAAAAGATTTTTGGTATTCTATTGGTTTTATTATCCTTGCGCTAAGAATATCAGAATGCTCCCAATTCCAGATGCCATTTGATTATATGTATGATGATTATTTAGAAGAAACTGAAACTAGCGGTTATATGTTATGAAAATTTTAGTGATTTCGCACTTGTTTCCAAACCAGAAGAATAAAAATTACGGAATATTTGCAGCTCGGCAGATACATGCGATCAGTAAAGTGGCTGGAGATGTTACAGTAATAGTTCCTGTGGTAAAAATACCAGGTTTTTTACGGCGATTTAAGAAATGGTCAAACTATGAGAGTAATGCGGATCTTTGTAACTTTGAAGGGTTAGAAGCTCATTCAGTTCCATATATACGGCTTACAGGTAATTGGTTTTGTAGATGGGCAGGATTTAGTGTTTATCTTGCTTCTAAAAAGATTGTTCTTGATATGCATAAGAAAAAAAAATTCGATGTCATATATGCCAGATGTTTTTTTCCTGATGGCGATGCTGGGATAAGATTTAGCAAATTACTCAATATCCCCATCTGTTGTGTTGGGGCAGGATCGGACGTTAATTCATATCCAGACATTAATCGTAGTATGTACAACAGATTTGTTAAAATTTGTAATGAAGCGGATATGACTTTTGCATGTGGCCAGAAAGTCGCTTCAAGGATAGATTCTGTTAGTGATAAAAAAACCAAACTCATTCATGGTGTAGTGGATACGAAATTGTTTTCTCCGGTTAAAGAAAAAAGTCTCTTGAGAGAAAAACTAAAACTTCCCACAGATAAGAAGATTGCATTGTATGTTGGGACGTTTAAAAAAGCAAAAGGAATCTATGAACTAATAGACGCGTTTGATATTATTCGCAGAAAAAATAAAGACATTATTCTTAAGATATGCGGTTACGGCATTGAATTAGATAGAATGAGAAAACATATAGACGATAAGGATTTAAATAATACTATCGAGATAGTTGGGGAAGTAGATAGTAATGAAATCAATCTATGGATGCAGTCTTCAGATGTTTTAATCCTTCCATCCCATACTGAAGGGATGCCTAATGTAGTTATGGAAGCTATGTCTTGTGGAGTGCCAGTTGTGACCACTTCCGTGGGCGGATTGCCACAAGCCATAGGTGATTGCAAAGGAGCTATACTTGTTGAACCCAGAGAAATTAAGAGTTTGGCAGCGGCAGTTTTAAAAGTGTTTGAAGATAATAACACGTATCAAGAGATGTCGCTAATGGCCAGAAAAAGAGCTGAAGAGAGTTTTGATGTTAATAAGAATGCGAACAGAATTAAAAATTACCTGGAAGCATTAGTTGGTTAGAAGAAAGTTTGTTTAATTCATAAACATTTTTTATAATCTTAGCTTAGACTTTAATGATAGAAAATTTTATAGGGAATTGTAATAGTAATAAATAAATATTTCGCTTTACTTAAAAGGTTCAATGACGCTTATCGAAACTAATGAAAACAAACCTAAGATAGCACATTTTATATGGTGGATACCACATTACAGGGTTACCATTTTCAGAAGGCTATGTCAACACGAAGGTATGAACTTTACCATATATGCAGGTGATAACACTCAAGTTGTTGGAGGCAACAGCGTTGCTTCCGCTAATGAAGTTGGGGAAATGGAAGGAATTAAATGGAAACATCTTAAGTCTGTCCGCATAAAACATTGGCCCTTTAAGGATTATGAATGGCAGCCTGATGCCATAAAGCTTGTATTAAAAGAGGATTTCGATGCAGTGATTTTTCTTGGAGGCCATTCTTTAAGCAATATATTAGCGAAAATTATTTGCAGATTCAGAGGAATAAAAGTTGTTGACTGGGGAATGGGAGTTAGAGGTCCAGAGAATAAGATTAAGTGGCTTTTTCGGATGGTACAAGGTAAATTAGCTCAAGCTCGACTGATTTATGGAAAATTCGCCTCTGATTGGTATGTTCAAAATGGTTTTAAAAAAGAAACGGTTTTTACCGTACGGAATTCGTTAAATTATGAAGAGCATTTGAATATCAGAAAACATATTTCTAAAGAATGTATTCAAAAAATTAGAGAAGACTTTGGACTAATGACAGACCAAAGTAAACTGATTTTCTATTCAGGAAGATTACAGAAAAATAAAGAACTAAATATTCTAATCGATTCGATTAAAATATTTGCTCAAAAGGGTTTGAACGTAAAAGCCATACTTATAGGCGATGGACTTGAAGAGTTTAAACTGAAAGAATATGCAAAGAAGGTCGGGGTCTTTGATAAGATCATATTTTACGGAGCTAACTATGATGAAGAGGTTATTGGGGAATTGATAATGGCCAGTGATCTTTGTGTTGTGCCTGGCGCCATCGGTTTAACGGCAATACATAGCATGGTTTTTGGTGTTCCGGTTTTAACTCATGAAAATAAATTCTATATTCATGGCCCAGAAGTTGAAGCGGTAATAGAAGGTAAAACAGGCGGCTTCTTCAGGAGAAATGATCCGATTGACCTCGCAGAAAAAGCAGAAAAACTCTTATACCCGCGGCCTGCGAAAGAAACTATGTCTGCTGAATGTATGAAAATGGTAGACGATTGCTTCAACCCATTTTATCAGGAAAAAATTATTATAAAATGTTTGAATTCAGTTCTGCCAATTAATAAACAAATATCAGAAAAGTAAAATGAAAAAATATTTTAAAAAAATGTGGATGCTTTATTTGCGAATTTTTAAATATCACCTGTTAAAGTGCGGAAAAGAAAGTTATATAGGCATGGCAGTTGTGATTCGACCAAATTGTGTTTCGATAGGCTATAAATCGTTTATTGGGCCGCGATGTTGGTTGGCATCGAAAGTAGAAATTGGTAATTTTGTGATGATTGCTGCTCGTGTGGCAATTGTTGGCGGTGATCATCGGTTTGATGTGGTAGGGATTCCCTCAATAGAAGCAGGCAGAAGTGAAAATAAACCTGTTAAAATTCATGATGATGTTTGGATTGGACATGGCGCGATTATCATGCATGGTGTCACAATCGGCGAAGGCGCTGTTGTTGCTGCCGGAGCTGTCGTTACAAAAGATGTTGACTCCTATAGTATAGTGGCAGGAGTACCTGCGAGTAAAATTAAAATGCGTTTTAATGAAGATGATATTATTAAGCATCAAAAAGCGTTAGAACAAAAACGGGAAATGATTAATTTGTAAATTCTTGGTGGTAAAATTATGAAACAAGTTCTTCAGAATTTCAAAACTGGCCAATTGGATGTCGCAGATGTACCCGCCCCAAAAGTATTGCAGGGACAAGTGCTTATCAAAACAACAGCTTCGCTGATTTCGACTGGAACAGAAAGAATGCTTGTGAACTTTGCTAAAAGTTCTCTGCTTGGTAAGGCACAGCAGCAGCCAGACAAAGTGAAGCAGGTTTTGGATAAGATTAAAACGGATGGTCTTTTTCCCACTTTACACAGTGTGTTTTCACGGCTCGATGAACCGCTGCCTTTGGGTTATTGCAATTGTGGAAAAGTTATTGAAATTGGTCAAGGCGTTGAAGGTTTTGAAATTGGTGATAGAGTTGCAAGCAATGGTTCGCATGCTGAAATAGTTGGTGTGCCGAAAAATCTTTGTGCCAAGGTGCCGAATAATGTTACCGATGAGCAGGCCGCATTTACGGTTCTTGCCTCAATTGGCTTGCAGGGAATCAGGCTAATCAATCCAACGCTGGGAGAAACAATTGTTGTATATGGTCTTGGGTTAATAGGATTGATATCCGCACAATTATTAAAATCTGCCGGTTGTAAAGTAATTGGCATAGATATTGACAAAAATAAACTTGACCTTGCCAAAAGTTTTGGTGTTGAAGTAATTAGTGCTTCAGGGGGAGAAGATGTTGTCGGCAATGCAATCGCTTTGTCTGGTGGAGTCGGTGTTGATGGTGTTTTGATTACAGCTTCTGCGAAGGAAGATTCAATCGTTCATGCTTCTGCGCAGATGTGCCGAAAGAGAGGACGAATCGTTTTGGTAGGTGTTGTAAACTTAAATCTTACAAGATCAGATTTTTATGAAAAAGAGTTATCTTTCCAGGTATCCTGTTCTTATGGACCTGGGAGATACGATAAGACCTATGAAGACAAGGGGCAAGACTATCCGCTGCCATTTGTCCGATGGACGGAAAACAGGAATTTCGAAGCCGTTTTAAAAAGCCTTTCAGACAGGAGCCTTCAGGTGGATTCGCTTATAAGCGATAGGATACAGATAAACGATGCTGCTAAAGCATATCAAATGCTTACAGACTCACCGGAAAAAATGGCATTGATATTAACTTATGGCCAGGAAGAAACAGAAATCAGTTCTGAAGTTTCAATTCCTCAGAAATACCACCAGAAAGTCAAAAACGATAAAATTATCTGTGGATTGATAGGGGCTGGTAACTTTGCAAAAATGACGCTTCTGCCTGCCATTAAATCTCTTGGATTGAGGTTGAAAACAGTTGCTGATATTAATGGCGTTGCCGGGTTATATACTGCAAAGAAATTTGGCTTCGAAAAAGCTACAAACGATTATAAAGATATAATAAACGATCCTGAAATCAACACTGTTTTTATAACTACACGACACGACCTTCATGCCAAAATGGTTATTGAAGCACTTAAAGCTGGCAAAAATGTTCATGTCGAAAAACCACTCTGTTTAAATAAAGAAGAACTTGAACAAATCAAAGCTGTATACCAGGAACACTCAAGCCAGCATTTACTTGTGGGGCTGAACAGGAGATTTTCGCCGCATGTAGAAAAAATCAAAGAGCTTTTATCGACTCGTAATTCCCCTACCTGCATGTCCTGGGTCATCAATGCCGGCTATACCTCTGCTACAGTTTGGACACAGGATAGAAACATTGGAGGCGGTAGAATTATTGGAGAAGGCTGCCATTGGTTAGATGTAATGGCTGCTATAGTTGGTAAACCTATTACACATATAAGTTCGAGCATGATTGGGCAAAGTGCCGGAGTAGAGGTTAGAACAGATAAAATGAGTATCACGGCGGAATTTGCTGATGGTTCAATAGGGACATTGCATTATTTTGCGAACGGCCATAAAAGTTATCCTAAAGAGACATTTACAGTTTTCTGCGATGGTAAAGTGCTGGCATTAGATAATTTTAGAAAAATGACAGGCTATGGCTTAAAGAATTTCAAGAAAATGAATTTAATGAATCAAGACAAAGGTCACAAAAATCAATTTAAATATTTTATTGATTCTATAATGCAGGGAAAAGTGTTGATTCCTTTTGAGCAAATCGAAAATGTTACTCTTGCGAGCTTTGCCGCAATGGATTCTGCCCAAAACGGGCAGGGCATTGCTATAAAATAAATATCACTACTGTCCCATTGTAACCTTTGGAATCAAAAGAAGTTAAAAAAACGGTTCTCGCAATTTTGTAAAACTATTGCGTATAACGCAATAAAACATTGATTTAAAGAAAATTAAAATGTAACCATTTTACTAAATTTAGA